>NZ_MWQL01000013.1:0-115809 GCF_002210325.1 Fibrobacter sp. UWB1 | reverse complement strand
GTCAAGCCCCTCATCGCCGATGGTACCTGGCCCACGGGCCCGGGAGAGTAGGTCGTCGCTGGATTCACGGAGCCCCTTGCCTTAAAGGCGAGGGGCTCCTTTTTTATATATACCGCTCCACTTCGTTACGCTCTCGCCGCCACGGCCTGTCAGTACAGGCCGCTTGCGGCTCACGGGCCCCCTGCCCAGTAGGCGGGGGGCCTCTTCGTTTTATATGACCGCTCGCGCTATCGTAACGGTGCAACTCCGACCGGCGCTCGCTCTCGCGACCATGCCCGGTCGATACCGGGCACTTGTCGCTCACGGCCCCTTGCTGTAAACGGCGAGCGGGGCTTTTTTTTATACCCGCGAAACTCCGTTTTATTGTGCTTTACACAACGTTTTTCTGCCGAAAAGCTCATAATTATTCCGATTTAGAATAAGGAATATATTTTATAGATGGGTTGTTTGCGATTATCAAAGGAGTCGCGTTTATGAAGTATTGGGTTTGGGTACTCTATACCATTTTATTCATGTTTGTATCGGCGAATGCGGCGCTTACGTTGCATATTCAGTCTCCTTGGCGTGATGATGCCTCCAAGGCCGATTATTTCTTGCATGTTCTTGGGGGTGCTGGTGGCGGTTATAACCCCTCGTTTGGTGCAGGTTCCACGACAATCATGACTGACGAAGGTGACGGCTGGTTCAGCTACACCTGGAACAAGAATGTGTCCGATTTTCAGGACTGGGAATCCTTTACGGTAAGCATTTATCCGAATACAGCCGACAACAACTACAACAACAATAATGGCGAGCAGTGGAAGGCCGGTGGCGAATTCAAGATGGGTACGCTCTTCGGTACCGATGTAGAAGTCTGGCTTTATACTGATCTGTCCGACAAGAGCTATACCAAATCTTTTGTGGCTCCGGGTTCCAAGATGGTGTGGTTCAAGAGCCCGTGGGGTAATCATGCGCTTCCGCAGATGATTTTCGGGACCGATTCTGTGATGATGCGCTATGCAGTCGATGACAAGTCGAACTGCGGTTGGTTCTATGGTGCGATTTCGCCGGCGATGATTGCTCGCAATCCCGTGCAGTCTGCGCACTTTATTCGTTTGAATACGCCTTACATGGCATACCCCGCGCAGGGTGTAGTTGAACTTGGCAATTACTTTGCCGTCATGGATACCGTTTTTGTGGATGGTACGGTTGCAAATTCTGAAGTAGGCGACAAGCTCGGTTCGCTTGGCGAATGTTTTGATTCTACCCGCGTGCTGCACATTTACCATCCGTGGCGTACGAATTCCACGTTCAAGGACAGCACGATTTTTATTACGGTTGGCAACAATATTATCAATAATCCTGTTGCAACCGAAAAGGATGCGTACCCGTACTGGTACCATTATGATTTTGCGCCTGCAACGGTGAATTCGGCGAACTGGAATTCTACGATGGCCCAGTTTAACATTTACCGCCGTCAGAATGAATGGCCTCAGGTCACTTATTTTGCCGAAGACAAGCGTCCGCTTGCATCTAAGCTGTTCCCGACGGGTGTCTACGAGACTTGGCTGTTTACCAATAGCAATGGAGAGCTCGATCTTTCGTTCAGCCCGCTGGAACCGAAGACGATTCGCTTGATGAGCCCGTGGGACAATATGTCTCCTTCGATGATTGTGGCCGGCGAATTGGTGCGCATGGGCCCAATTTCGGCAAGTCCGTTTGATTCGACCCAGAGCGATACTTGCGGCTGGTACCAGGGCACGTATTACAAGCATACCGATGATTGGAGCGTTCAGTTCAGGCAGTCCTTCGGTACGGATTACTATAGCCTTGAGGGCCTGATGGGCGAAGGCAAGGAAGCCGGTACTCCGATTTCTCTCGATTCCATGGTCGCGCTTTATGACACGGTGTGGGTTTACCCCTACCCGCTTTCGAGCAGTACGCCCAAATTCAGCGAAACATTCCCAGGTCGCCTGGGGATTTGCCCGACTATGAAGATTTCGGCGATGATTCTTGATTGGGCGGGCGAATCGTATGCTGATGCAATCGATATTGACTTTGGCGGAATTTACGGCGGTAACGAATATACGACGGTTGTCCATAATGGTTCTGAATACAAGACTTGCGGCGGTCATGTGCTTGGCATGGTGCAGGATACCTTGAGTGAACTCGGGCTCCCGCTGCGTGTGGATTCGCTTGCTTTCCCGTGGGAACAGTGCTCTGCAGGCCGCGAAATCGACAAGTGGTTTATTCCCGAGGTCCTGGCGACCGATCCCGCTACTGGGCGCGAATACACGAATGCGACTTGCCGCGATATCGACTTGGTGCTCGATGCCGAAGGATTCTGGCTGGCCGATGTGACGGAATCTCCGAACGGCTGTAACGACCCCGTGAATCCGGGATTCTACCCGATTGATGACTTCCAGTATCTTGATTCGGCAAAGACTATCAAGAACCCGAAATACGACTGGGATATTCAGGGTTGCAAGCACAACTACAGTTTCTCGATGAAGATCAATGCGCAGTTCAAGTACGTGAAGGGACAGTTCTTCGAATTCCGCGGCGATGACGATGTGTGGGTGTTTATCAATAACCGACTGGTCGTCGACATTGGCGGCTGCCACAGCCCGGTGGAAGGAGCTGTCGACCTCGATACGCTTGGCCTTACCGAAGGCAAGGAATATCCGTTCCAGATTTTCTTCTCGGAACGTAACGCCACGGGTTCTAACTTCAAGATGCGCACTTCGATTAACTTGCAGACGCAAAAGACGTATTTCCCGGTCGAGAAACAGAATTCGAAGGGCGTTATCGAATACGAACTATTGCAGTTGCTTGTCGATGAATCCCTGAGCTGCGACGTGTCGAGTGTGTCCAAGATCGATACGACTTACGCGCAGTCCGTGTTCCGCCTGGTTGGTGGCGGACTCCCTGCCGACGGAGAGCTGCTTGAACCGGGCCTGAATTACGGTGGTATTTTCATTAGCGAAAACATGGCGGGTTTCACGATTGATACTTCGGCCTTCGTGAATTCGCGCACGCTTAGCCCGGGTCAGTATGTGCTGATTTGCTACTTGGCCGCAGATGAAAGCCAGTATCAGATGATTCCGTTTACGGTGCCTGAATACCCGCTTCCGGACATTGCGTTTGTCGATGTGTTCCATGTGACCGATTCATTGGTGTTTGACCCGAAGGGCTATACGCTGCGTGGCGATGTACTTGGGCTCGATGGCGGCAAGAACGACACATTGCTTGCGCATGTGACTTACCCGGATACGGTGCCGTTAAAAGTGGTGCTGTTGTATGGTTCGACGCCGTGTGGCAACATGCTTGCAAGCTCGAATGTCAATTGCTTGGCCACATTGAATTTGAAGACGAAGTATCCGCTCAGTTTCTTGGATGCCGACAACCAGCGAGTCACTTCGATTACGACCGATTCTACGGGGTATGCAAGTTTCTATGTAGTGGGTGATTCTGCAACAGTCGATGCCTTCTTTACCATTGAAGGCGAAGGCGTTGCAAACAAGATTCACTGGACTGATATTCATTTCAAGGAACCGCCTGTACCGTTTGCGGTAAAGGCTGCCATGTTCGATGTGAATGGCGACGGCATTCCGGATAGTCTTTCGGTTCCGTTCAGCAAGGCGTTTGACAAGGTCGTGCCCGATACGGTTTCGTGGGCGTTTGGCGGTACGCAATTCCATACGATAGCGGGTCAAGAAAATATCTGGCCGCTGGTAGAACAGGAATCGATTATCACCTTGTTCAATCCGGAAGGGCTTCGCGAAGATGTATTCACGGGTTTATCTGACCAAGTTTATTCGGGCTCGCTCTTGTACCACTACACTTATACCGACGAAGATTCTTTCGAAGAAGTCAAGCTTTCGATGAACACCTTGGTCGAGGACCATGTGGCTCCGATTATTCTGAGTGCATCGGTCGAGCCGAAATCCGAAGACGTGAGCGTGGTGACTATCAATTTGAGCGAAGGCTCGAACATCAAGGCGCTTGATGCGAAGAACGCCTTCGTGTTCTACCGCGATTCTGCAGTCTTTATGGATTCGCTCAATATCGTGAGCTGCGACAAGAATGCACAGGGCAATGTGTTCAGATTGTACTTCCAGCGTACAGCGCAGATGGCGCTTCCGGAAGTGGGCGATTACGTAAGGCTGTTGCCGGGCGAACTCAAGGACCGCAGCGAAAATGCGGCCCACGTGAACAACCCGAAGGTCCGTATTGTTGGCGACCAGAGAACCGATGTCAAGGCCCCTGGCGTGGTGACGATTTCGGGCGATGCCGAAGAATGGCCCTACAGTGAACCGGTCGTTCCTGTGGTGGTGCCGATGAACAAAACGGTCAAGGAAATCATCGACAGCATCGGTAAACCGGGCTTGTTGCTGAGCTTTAACCTGGGTGAACTCGCCACTTCGGCAATCATGAACTTGCCGAGCGGGGCCAACAAGGATTCCGCCCTTGCGCTGATCAAGATTAACTGGGAAAACTACTACTACTCGCACTTGGGTAGCTTTGTGAACAAGGCCGGCGGAAGCATTGCCTGTAACGATGCGACCGTGTTCTACAATGCCGCAGACCCGAGCAAATCGAACTGTTACGACAATCCGGGCAACCTGTTCTTCGAATGGGGCGCTCGTAGCGACAAGGGCCGCCTCGTAGGCACGGGTGCCTACATTTCCAAGATGAAGGTGAAAATCAGGAGTGGAAAAGAACAGGCCGGCAGTAGCGACAACACCTTCGTGATCGGCATTCGCCGCAGCAAGAATTAATTCTTGCTGGCGGAGTTGTACAGCTCAAGCGTTTCCTTGAGCTTGGTGGCAACGCCGTTGATGGTGTTGAAAATATCGCTCAGGTCTGCCTGAATCTTGTCGAAGATTTCGAGATTGCAGAACAGGTCGTTTCGGAAAGTCTTGTTCGACTGGTAAAGATCGCGCAGCGAGCGCAGAATCTTTGCCTGTTGTTCCATTTGCGTCTGCGCTTCTTTTTGGCAAGCCTCAAGCTCAATGCGTTTTTTCTTGGCGACTTCAGGGTCGTTTTCGCGAAGAATGTACGTCGGAAGAGTTGCGAAATCTTCGAACTTGGCCGGCGCGGAATTCTCGTTTCTGGAATTGTTGTTACGAAGGCCCACGCTCTTGACGGTGGAATTGATGGAGATTGTGCAGCTCGACGTTCCGTGGAAGTTGCAGCGCACGTTCTTTTCGATTTTGCGAAGTTCGTTGTACGGGTTGAAATCTTCGACGGTTTCTACATAATGCAACGGAACGTAGAGCGGAGTCTGTTCGCCTGCCACCGTAATGCGGTAACTGATGCAGGGCTCGCCGTTGAATTCCTTTGTTTCGTACAAATTATTTGAACTGTTCAGCATGCCCTTGACTTTGCGGTAAAGGGTGTCTGCATCGTAGGTCGTGGCGATGACGTTTGCAAGGTCTTTGAGGATTACGCTCTTGACAATATCGATAAAGCTTTCCATGATGGAGTTGTTCGATGTAGAACGGCCCCAAATCGGAGTGCCGAGGAAGAGCGTGTCAGAGAATGTCGTTTGGTTGCGCCCGTTAAAGAAGGCGATGGTGCGCGCGATATTGGCAAGCGAGAGCCACTTGCTGATAGGTACGTAGATGGCGCTTTGAATGCAGAGGTCCGAGAGTTTCCCGATGATTGCCATGGTTTCGGCGGAAAGGGCGACCTTCTGGATTTCATCTGCCCACTTTGTTTTTTCTTCTTCAGAAATGGTGTATTCTTCGGGAGCCTTGAAGTCTTCGCTTAAGCTGTAGTTTTGCAACAGCATGCACAGGGATTCCGAAGAAAGGTTGTCGGGCATACAAATGGTAAGCGTGATTTCGTCGACGATGTCGGCGCGGCCCATGGCGTTTTCGGGGCGAACGTCGCTGCTGAGAATCAGCGTGGTGTGCTTGCGCTTTTGCAAGGCGTTGCGTACGCATTCCTTGGTGGCGTCGTCAATCGGATTGAACCCCTTGAACAGGATTACGTCATAGTCATCGATAGAGCCGGGGATTTCTTGCGGGCGGCTGCCCATTTCGATAAAGCGGGGCTTTTTGAATGCCGCAAGCAAGCGGTTAATCATGAAATTCTTGCCCGAACCAGTGCGACCGTACAGGTAAAAAGGCTCGTCATTGATGGCGGCCAGGAATGCCAACTGGAGTCTGTCTTGTCTTTCAGGAAATTCCTGACAAAGGGCCTGCATCAAGTTCTGGATACGGTTTGTGAGCGTCATGATTTCATCCTTCTTTCTCCGAAATATAAAAACTGGGAAAGAATTATGAAAGGGGTCGGCGCGCTTAGAACAGATTTTGGGCGATTTCGGTTGAAATTTCTGTTGTCTGCGATGCAACGAAAATCTGCGATTTTTCGTTTTTTTGTATGAATTCGGCGGGTAGCCTGGCAGCGTCTTTTTCTGAAATCACGAGAGTTTCTTGCGGGCGGTTTTGAATGATTTTTTCAAATTGGGCCGCAAATGCTTTGCTGTGATCCTTGAAAAAGAACTTGTGGCCGATTTCGATTCCGAAATCTTGAAGGTCGCTGCGGAACCGCTCGGGATTTCCGAGGCCGCACACGATGTTTGCTTTAGCGTTTTTCTTGACAAATTCTTTGCCCGAATAAAAATGCAATACTTTATCTATAACGAATCGTACGGCCGGATTTCCGCCTTCACACCTCAGTATGCGGACCATAGGAGAACTCTTGTCGTGGTCTAGGTCGTGGTCTTTCGCGAGACTGCGCATGCCCCCGCAGGGCCAGAGTTCCGAAATTTTTGTTGGAATGCTTTCCCACTGCAAGAGGATGGTGGTTGCTCCGACTAAACGGCTGTCTTCGAATCCGTCGTCGCAGACGATACAATCGAACTTGCACGACTTGTCGAGTTCGTGGGCCAGGCGGTAACGGTTGCGGGTTGCAAAAACCTGGACGCTTTCGTTGCCTGCAAATTTCTGACGAAGCATTTTGATTTCGTCGAAGGCGTATTCGTGGGCGAGGAGTGCTACCGTCTTGCCTTGTGCAGCCAAGTGCTTACAAAGCCAGATGCAGAAAGGCGTCTTTCCGGCACCACCGGTGCGAAAGCTTCCGACGACGATTAGCTTGGAATGTTCTAGAGGTGCGCCTGGCCTAAGGCAGAGCGCGTGATGCAATTTGTATACGGCGCGGTAGCAGAGGGCGATGAATAAACGTGGAATGAACATTTTCATTCGGAGTTCGGAATTCGGAGTTCGGAACGGCAAAAAGGAAATTCCTAATTCTGAAATCTGAAATCTGAATTTATTCTAGGCAGTTTCTCTTCTGCTGCAAGAACAAGTCTGCTAGAACGAGGGCGGCCATGCTTTCGACAATCACCGGCGCGCGGACTGCGACGCAGGGGTCGTGGCGACCGCGGGCGGCAAGCGTTCCGTTTTCGCCACCGCGGCCAGCAGTCTTCTGTTCCTGCGAAATGGTGGCGGTCGGCTTGAATGCCATGCGGCAATAGATGGGTTCGCCGTTGCTGATTCCACCGAGGCTACCGCCTGCATTGTTGGTGCGGGTGTGGTAGGCGTGGCCGTCAAAATAAAGTTCGTCGTTGTGGAGGCTCCCGTGCATGCGGGCCGAGGCGAAACCGCTTCCGATTTCAAAACCCTTGCAGGCGGGAATCGACAGCATTGCCTGGGCGAGCAGCGCGTCCAGGCGGTCGAACACCGGTTCGCCCAGCGCCACCGGCGGATTCTTGACCAAGAGGCATACGGTGCCGCCAATGCTGTCGCCATTTGCGCGGGCGTCAAGCACGGCTTGTTCCATCTTGGCACTTGCGCCCAGGTCGGGGCAGCGCACGGGGGATTTTTCAATCTGTTCGAGCGTGAGGCTGTTCAGGTCCAGCGTGCCGCAATCGACTTCGCCGATGGAGTTCACCCAGGCGATGATTTCAGTGCCGTTCACCTGCTTCAGAAGTTTCTTGGCCACGGCACCTGCGGCAACGCGTCCGATAGTTTCGCGGGCGGAGCTGCGTCCACCGCCGCGGTAGTCCCTGAACCCGTACTTGAGGTCGTAGCACAGGTCGGCATGCCCAGGGCGGTACCATTTCTGGATTTCGGCGTAGTCGTGACTGCGCTGGTCTTCGTTAAATACGGCGAAAGAAATCGGGGTTCCGGTGGTTTTGCCTTCGAAAACGCCCGAAAGGATCTTGACCTGGTCCTTTTCGTCGCGGGCAGTGGTCATTTTGCCCTGCCCGGGGCGACGGCGGTTCAGTTCCGCCTGGATTTCTTCTTCGGTGATTTCGAGGCCTGCAGGGCAGCCATCCAGGACCGAGCCGACGGCCGGACCATGGGATTCACCCCAGGTAGTAACGCTAAAAATTTTGCCAAATGTGCTTGCCATGAGTCAAAATATAGATAATCGGCGTTTTTTCTAAGAAAATATCAGATAAGGACTTACCAACATGGCAAAGTTTACTATCTTTTACAAAGATTCTAGGAGAATCCTGTGAAACACTTTGGATTTATTATAACGATTTTGACCCTGCTGCTTTCTCTGGAAGCGGCCGCCCAGCGTTATAATGACTTTGCGGGTATTCCCTTCGGTGCCACCCGTGAGACCGTTATCGAAGAGGTGATGAAGCTCGGTTACGAGCCGTATGGTCAAAGTGGCGAAGGCGAACGTGTCGTCATTCCCGTATTCATGTTCGGTGAACTGCCGGTCCAGGTTGACTTTATCTTTAACAAGAATGACAAGTTCTATTCTTTTGAAATTCGTACCGGTCGTGTCGAACGCGCCCGTCTGAACAAGTCTTTTGAAGCGGTAGCCTACATGTCCGAACAGTTTACGCTCAAGTACGGCAAGCCCTCGGGCAACCCGGCTATCGACGAAACTTCGGCCCTCAAGGAAAGCATTTTGAACCTGTACCAGCAGTGGTTCTCCCAAAAGGTTCTGAATATTTACACTGGACTGGTCCAGAAGGACGGCCGTTACTTTGCTGTAGGTGCCGTGACGCACCGCAAGCTTGCAACCGAAAAGAATTCGAGCGCAAGCCGCTCCGCAGAACGCGCCACTTCCAACAAGCCTGTATTCTAGTTTATTTGAAATTAGTTCAGATAGAAAAAGCCGACGAATTTCGCCGGCTTTAAAATTTTGTGTTTGAGAGCCTGTTAGGCCTTGAGTTTGTCCAGGGCCTCGTTCGGGCCAATCACGAATAGCACGTCGTTTTCCTTGAGCACGTAGTCGGCGATGTTACCGATTTTGGGGGTGGGTTCCAGCGGGTCGCGGATAGCGATCACCTGGATGCCGTACTTGTGGGTGAGCGAGAGGTCCTTGAGCGTCTTGCCGAGGAAGGCGTCGGGGCATGCGATTTCGACGATGGAGAAGCCTTCCATGAACGGCAGGTAGTCGAGCATGTTCGGGCGGTTGAGACGCTCGGCCAAGGAAATGGCCATGTCGCGTTCCGGGTGGAAGATGTCTGCCACGCCGAGCTTTTCGAGGATAATCGTGTGTGCCGGGCTACTGGATTTGGCAATAATGTGCTTGACGCCCAGTTCCTTGAGATTCAGGACCGTGAGAAGCGATGCCTGCAGGTCTTCGCCGATACAGCAGATGACGCTGTCCACCTTGGAAAGCGGGAGCGACTGGAGCTGTTTTTTGCGGGTACCGTCGGCAACGACTGCCTGGGCCACCTGGTTCGAAATATCCTGGATTTTTTCGGGACTTGGGTCTACGACCATCACGTCGTGTCCGAGTGCGGTCAAATGGCGGGCCAAAAAGTAGCCCGTGTTACCCAGTCCGATTACTACAAATTGTTTAGAAGCCATAGGTTAAATTTAGAACTTAGAACTTAGAGCTTAGAACTTAGAGCCTAAAAAAAGTATGAAATGAACTGCTTATCGTGTTTTTATCTAAGTTCTACCGACTAAGCTCTGCCAACTGCGCCGTAGGCGCCTTAGCCCACCATGATGTCTTCTTCGGCATACCACATGCCCTGCTCCTGCTTTTTAGCCACTGCAGAAATCAGGAACAACGGGCCCATACGACCGACAAACATCACCGTACAGATCACAATTCGGCCAGGAATCGAAAGATCCGGGGTGAGCCCCATGGAAAGGCCGCAGGTGCTGTAGGCGCTTGCCACTTCGAAGAATACCTTGAGGAACGAAACTTGTTCGATGGAGTTGCCGGCAGCCTCGGTTTCGAGCAACACGAGCGTTGCAACGACCACGACGACGATGGCGACCACGAAGATTCGCACGGCCTTGTCGACCGTGGTTTCGGGAATGGTGCGACCCAGAATCTGTGTCTTGTTGCGGCCCAAAAGGCGGTTGAAACCCAACAGGAAAATCACGGCGGTCGTAGTCGTCTTGATACCGCCGCCGCAGCTACCGGGGTTTGCGCCGATGAGCATGATAATCACAAAGAAGAACAGCGAGCCCACGCTCAGGGCCGAGGTGTCGATGTTATTGAGGCCCGCGGTGCGGCTGGTAAATGCCATAAAGGCGCTGGATTCCAGCTTCTCTCCGAAGTTCAGGCCTGCAAAAGTATTGCTCCATTCGCTGAACATGAAGAAGGCTATACTCACGAGAACGATAATCAGGGTAAAGCCCGTGGCAATGTGGGTATGCAGCGACACCTTGCGGATAGCGCGCTTCTTGAAGTCGAACAGGTAACGGATTTCGGTAATGGCCAAGAAACCGAAACCGCCGGCGAGCGCGAGCACGCAGGTCGTGATGTTCATGAGCGGGTTCAGCTGGAAGCGCACCAGAGAATCAGGGAACAAGGTGAAGCCCACGTTACAGAAGGAGCTGACCGCCTGGAACAGGCTGCAGAATATGCGGTCGTAAAGTTCCATGCCGCTGAACTGCGTAAAGTAGATAACGGCGCCGATGGCTTCGAGCCCGAAGGTAAAGGGGAGCACAGCCTTTAGGATTCGGCCGGCATCGACGTTACCTTCCTGCGTGTAGTTGGCAAGGAGGGCCGACTGGTGGTTGAATCCCGGGTGCATGCCGGCAAGGAGGATTATCACGGTAGAAATCGTCATGATTCCAAGACCGCCCGCCTGCATGAGAATGACTAGAACCCAGTTGCCAAAAGTGGTAAAGCTTGCACTGATATCGATGGTAGAAAGACCCGTAACGCACACGGCAGACATGGCCGTAAAGAAGGCGTCGAGAACGCCTACCGGTTCACGCTGCGCAAACGGAAGCGACAACAGGAGTGCTCCCAAAGAAACCAGCGCGAGGTAGCCGGACACAATCATCAAAATCGGGTTGCCCGACTTTTTCTTGACTTCGGCCTTCTTTTCCACGAAGTCAAACGCTTCGTACCTTGAACGTAACATGGGCCACAATATAGAAATTAATCCCTATCTTGCCTAGGTTTGGGCGGTTTTCTACATTTGGCCGCGTATGAAGAACTTGCGTGCCATTTTGATGCCGATTGCGATTTTGCTCGGGATTTTGCTCCCGCAGGCACATGTGCTTTCGCCGTTGATGCCTTTTTTGATCGGCACCATGATGTTTTTGACGTTTGTGACTAAAATTCCGCCGCAGACGCATGGTTACACGTTTAAAATTGAAATTCGCGCCTTAATTGTGAGTTTGCTCTTGGTGGCAGTAATTGCGGGAATCGTGAAACTTTTCGACCTTCCGCGCGAGGTACTTTTGGGCGGTGCAATTATTGCGCTTTGCCCGCCTGCGAACGCGGCGCCTGCCATGGCGAAAATGCTCGGCGGTTCGGCCTCGCTTGCGTTAAAGATTTTCTTGAGCGGAAACCTGATTGCGTGTTTTTCGATTCCGCTGGTATTCGGTTACCTGACCGGCACCGATGCGGGTCTCTCCGAAATCGCGATGAAGATTTTCAATACGATTCAGCCCATTATTAGCATTCCGCTTGCGTTTGCGCTTGGCCTGCGGGCATTTTACCCGGAACTTGCCGACCGTGCTGCCAAATACCAGAAGTACACCATGTTCGTGTGGACGTTCTCGGTATTCGTGATTTTGGCGAAGGCGAGCTATGACATCCGCGAAATGGGATTTACGGAACTTTGGAATAGCGGTAAGCTCCCGATGATGGCGGGAATTTCGCTGGTACTTTGCGTGCTGCTCTTTTCGCTCGGCTGGTTTGTCGAAAGAAACCGTCGCCCCATCGAAAGCTCCCAAAGCATGGGCCAGAAGAATACGACGCTCGTCATCTGGATTGCCACTTTGTATGCGGGCCCCGTCGTGGCGCTCGCCCCCACGTGCTACGTGGTGTGGCAGAATCTGGTTCTCAGCTGGATGAGCGCAAGGATCAAGCCGAAGGAACCTACACAAACAGGAATCGCAAAATCGGAATAATTATATTTATTCCATGACTCCCGCCGAACTTGTCAAGCGCCTGTTGGCCGAACAGGATTTGAAGTACCGCGATTTTCACGCATCGCTGTTGCCGAACATCGACAAAAAATCGATTATCGGCGTGCGCGTGCCTACCATGCGGAAAATCACGAAGGAGTTTGCGGCGGCCGATGTCGCCAAGTTTTTGGACAAACTCCCGCACAAGTACTTCGAAGAAAACCAGGTGCACCTTTTTGTGGTCGAGCGCATCAAGGATTTTGACGAATGCCTGTACCGCATCGAACAGTTCTTGCCCTACATTGACAACTGGGCCGTATGCGACGGAAAAGCCCCGAAGGCATTGCTCAAGGACGAAAAGCGGTTCGTGTCGTGCATCGAAAAATGGCTCAAGTCAAAGCACCCTTACACGGTTCGCTTCGGCGTGAACATGCTCATGACGTTCTTTTTGGACGAGCGATTCGACCAGCGATTCTTAAAATGGGTCGCGGCTATCGATGAATCTCTGTTTAATGATGACGGCCGCGCGGAATGCCCCACCGACCGCTACTACGTGCAAATGGTTATTGCCTGGTACATGGCTACCGCCCTCGCCAAGCAATGGGACGCAACATACCCCTATATTAAGGGCCGCAAACTTTCCCCCTGGATTCACGCGAAATCCATCCAGAAAGCCTGCGAAAGCTACCGCATCACCGATGAACAGAAGAAAACCCTGCGCGGGTTGAAATAGAAATCGCGTGTAAAACAGTAATTCAAGAGTACCAACAATGAAAAAAATAAAAATCATATCGGCCATTATTTTATTTCTAGTTGTATTGGCTTATTTCCTTTTCTTTAACGCTACAACTTCGATGTATACATATGTATTCGAAACGAAGATTTCAAATAAAATTAACCGATATGATTATACAGATTTAGTTCATCATTATGGTTTTGCTTTAGATACTGCTTACGTAACAGAGGTAGGTTACTACTTTCTCGGAACTAGTGTTGATAACTACTTTTTTTTCTTGTGGTTTATAAAAAAGCCTGTTGTTGATCAAGAGTATACATTTAACCGATATGATTTGAGTAAATTCTCTGTTCTGTTAAACGACTCAATTAATGACAGGCATATTTATGCTTATTATTCATCAGATCTTATTGAGTATCCGGTGATTGTATATTGCAAAAACATTGTGATGGAAATATATCCAATGCACAGAATTGATTTGCCCAAAGCCTGGCGAAGGATACAGGAATTTATCCCCAAATGTCGGGCTGATGGAAACTTAGACTCCGACTATAATATACCATTGAAAAATGGAGAAGTTATCCCTAAATCAGAAGTTACGGGAATTCTTCATTTGGACTAACTAGGAATATATTAGGAAATTTTTGTGTTCCCGATAAAAAAGCCCCAAAAAGTCCACATTTGACATTTAGTCATTTTGGGGGTATATTTAGGGGTATGATGGGTATTGGTAAAGATTTTAAAGTCTCGGGCGTGGCCCTTGCCGCGTTCTGTTTAGCAGGTTTATTTGCCCCTGCGCATGCACAGACCAAGGTGGTCGTGGACCCCGGGAAAAAATACCAGGTTTTCGAGGGCTGGGGCACGAGCCTCTGCTGGTGGGCCGTAAAGGCGGGCGCCTGGAGCGAGACGAATCGCAGCAAGCTTCTGGGTGCGATTGCCGACCCCGATACGGGATTGGGCTACACGATTTTCCGCTACAATATCGGCGGCGGCGACCAGCCGGGCCATAATCACCTCACGAAGGGCGACGGCGGCGCGAACGTTCCCGGCTATAAGCCCACGGAAAAGGGCGATTTCGACTGGACGGCGGACCCGTACCAGCGTACGATTGCGATTGAACTTTCCAAGCGCGTGAAGAGCCCGATTTTCGAGGCGTTCAGCAATTCGCCCCCGTGGTGGATGACCAAGAGCGGCTGCGTTTCGGGCAGTAGCGACGGCAGCGACAACCTCAAGGAAGACTATTTCGACGACTTCGCGGACTACCTCTCCGAAGTGGCGCTGCACTTCAAGAAGGAATGGGGAATCACGTTCCGCACGGTGGAACCGTTCAACGAGCCGAGTGCCGGCTGGTGGAAATCGAACGGCGGGCAGGAAGGTTGCGGCTTCAAGAACAACCAGACGAAGATGATTGTGGAACTCGGCAAGGCGCTTCAGAAGAAGGGCCTGTTCCCGGAGACTTCGGTGAGTGCCGCCGACGAGACGAACATCGGCGATGCCCTGAACCAGTTCAACAAGTACAGTTCCGAAGCGCTTTCTTACATGTTCCAGGTGAACACGCACAGCTATTCCGGCGGCGACAACCGCGCCAAACTTTTCAATGCGGCTTTCGCGAAAGACAAGAAGGTTTGGCAGTCTGAAACGGGCCCGCTTCACAAGAGCGGCGACGAGAACATTGCGCTCTGGATGGCGGGCGTGATTCTTGCAGACCTGCGCGACATGAAGGCGAGCGCCTGGGTGGACTGGCAGATTGGCGACCCGGCCGAGAACTGGCGGAGTCTCGCGCTGAACCACAGCAAGCAGACATTCAGCCCGAACGCGCGCTACTACATGCACGCCGCATTCAGCCGCTACATCCGTCCGGGTTCGCGCATTATCGATAGCGACAACGGCAACACGCTCGCGGCGCTCACGCCCGAGGGAGCGCTGGTGCTTATCGTGCGCAACAGTGGCTCTAGCGACGTGAAGTATGAATTCGACCTGGGTGAATTCGTGAAGATTGGCACGAGCGCGAAGGTGGTGCGCTTTGAACTGCCGGGCAGCCTCACCAAGCAATCCGATATCGTGGTTTCGGGCAAGGCGCTTTCGATGACCGCGAAGTCCAACACGATTACCACGATGGTGATTGACGGCGCCGAAGGTGGCGTCTGCAAGCCGGATACCATAATACCGTATGTAAAAATCCACGATGGTGGCTGGAACGAGACGACCGACGTGAAGCTGAACAAGGGCGATTCACTTTCGATTGGCCCGCACCCGTGGGAAGGCGGTCGCTGGGTGTGGAGTGGTCCGGCGGAATTCAAGTCGACAAGTCGTGAAATCCGCTTCAAGAACATGGACGGCACCATGAGCGGCTACTACAAGGCGGTCCACACGAACGCCTCGGGCTGCGAAGGCTCCGTGACCTTCAAGGTGGTGGTGGACGATCCGGCGCACCCCTTCGTGGAACCGGATACCACCAAACAGGATTCAACCGACGAAGATTCTACGACAGCCATTGGTCAGCGCGGCATTGTCGGAATGCTACAGCCGTTGAATGCGGGCGAATCTATCCAGGTCTTTGATATGCAGGGCCGATTCTTGGGGCATTCTTTAAAGCAGGCTCCGGGAACTTACCTTGTCCGACAGGGTAAAAACTTGCGTCAGGTGCGAATCAAGTAGGTTTGACCGATTATTTTGCAAAATATTACAAAAAGCTTACCAAACAAGCGTGAATTTTGCTATCCTTTATTCATGCTTTTACAAACAACTGCTCAAAAAATCGTTTTTTCTGTCCTTGCTGTGTTCCTCCTCATTACGGCTGGCAAGGATTGGTTTGACTTCTATTCCTGCGGCGCGGTAAGCCAATGCCTGTCGGATTCTGGCACCCTGCAGCTTTACACCAAGTCGGTCATGACAACCATGCTGACGATTCTTGCCTTTATCACGGCATCAAGCGCATTCTCTGGCCGCGATGGCAAGCTGTTGCGTGCGGCGTTCGTGTTCTCGCTGTTGGCGGACTACAGCTTTAGCTTGATTAAGGCTTTTGCTCCCGATGCAGGAACCATAAGCACCGTTCTCGGTATCACCTTCTTCATGGTGTTCCAGACCATCTTGATTTACAGGCATTCCCGCAAGTCCGAAGCAGACAAGAGCCTCCCCAAGATTTACTGGTTGTTGGCCGTGGCTGTTATCGCAGGTGTCGCCCTGATCGCTACCGGCACCTTGGGCCTTACGGTGGCTGTTGTCGTGGTTTATGGCATATTTGTGATTACCTCTGTCGTAATGGGTATGCTTGCTCCGCGCAAGGGGTATTTCCCGGCGGCAAATGCAAAGCTTATCTGCTGGGGCATGGTCGCCTTCTTCTTCGGTGATGTGTGCGTCGGTCTTTCGATGGTCACGGGCGACGACCACAGCGCACTGCAGTCGGTTGCCGAAATTGCGAACAATATTATCTGGTGGCTGTACGTGCCGGCGCAGCTCATGCTGATTCGTGCAACGGTCAAGCCGCAGGCATAAAAGCGTAATTCAAAAAGTTTAAAGCAAAAAAAGAGCCCTGCTGAAAGGGCTCAAATTTTTTAGGTACAAAAAAGGCATCCCTCACGGTAGAACACTCGAAGCTACTCACTTAAAAATGATAGCAGTGCCTCGGGGCTTTGTTTTTCGCGTCGATGCGCGCCTAAACTGAACACCAAGAGCGACGAGCTTTAAAAATACTGTTAGATCGGGCGTTAATCCGTGGGATGCCTTAATCGTAATATAGACAACTTGAAGGGCAAAAGCAAGCGAAAAAACGAAAAATATTTTTTTGTCCTTTTAAAATAAATGATAAGTAAATAATTCTTATCCTTGCTTGGCGAAATTAGTTCATAAAGGTCGTTTTTATACAAACGAGCCCTACTCCATTTTGGAATATTCAGCCTTCTGAGTCTTTGTTGTCATCTAAACCGGATGGTCTGATAAAATCTGCACAATATTTTGCGACTTGGTCGCGTAGGTTGTTTCCGCGGACCTTGCCGAGCAGGATTTCGATGTCTTCGATGGGGGCTGCCATGAACGCTTCGGCGCTTCTGTACTTGCTCAAAATCTTGACGCGGGTCTCGTGACCCACACCTGGCATCTTGAGCCATTCGACTTCCAAGTCCTTTTTGCGCTTGCTGCGCTGATAGGTAATGGCGAATCGGTGCGCCTCGTCGCGGGCATTCTGCAAAAGCTTTAGTGCAGGGCTCGTGCGGTGCAGCACGATGCTCTTGCGGTCGTCGGGGAATACGATTTCTTCGAGGCGCTTGGCGAGCCCGATGAGCGGTAAATCCTGGTCGTGGCCGAGTTCCTTTAGAATCTGCATGGTGGCGTCTACTTGGCCTTTACCGCCGTCGCATACCCACAGGTCGGGCATGGGAACGCCCTCGTTTTCGAGCCTGCGAATGCGGCGGGTCATCACTTCGCGCATGCTGGCGAAGTCGTCGACGCCTTCTACCGTTTTAATGATAAACTTGCGGTAGTTGGCTTTATCGGGGCGCCCGTTCTTGAACGCCACGAGGCTTGCCACCGTATTCGTGCCCGAAAGGTGAGAAATATCCACGCACTCGATGCGGAACGGAGTCTTTTTAAGCCCGAGAACCTTTTGCAATTCAAAGACGCTCTGGTCGATTTCGCTGTACTTTTGCACTTCGGCGCGCATTTCAACGAGAATCATATCGGCGTTCGCGCCTGCAAGCTTCAGGAATCCGAGTTTTTCGCCGCGCTGGGGCGTGCTGAAAGAGACCTTTCTCCCTGCCTGTTTGCTTAAGGCTGCTTCGAGTTCCTTGCGGTCTTCCGGGAGCACGATGTCGGTTGCGATTTCGGCAGGGATCAGGGGCGCCTCCATGTACCACGGGAGCACCATCTGCCGGAATATTTCGGTCTCGTCGTCTTCGAGCTTGCATTCGAGCCGGTAATGTCTGCGCCCCATGAGCACGCCCTTGCGGTATTCGAGAATCACGGCCGCGGCCATGTCGCCGTTGCGGCGGAGCGTTACCACGTCGAGCGACAAGTTCGGGTCGGTGGTGTCGGTTTTCTGGTGCGTGCCGGAAGCTTGCAACGCCTGGATCGCGTCGCGCTTTTTCATGGCGGTTTCAAAATCCAGATTGGCGCTCGCCTCTTCCATTTCACGCTGCCATTTGTCGATCAAGTCGTCGCGCTTGCCTTCAAGCATCAGGCGCGTGCTTTCTACATCTTTGGCGTATTCCTCTTGCGTAATGAGCCCGGCACAAGGAGCGCTGCAGCGACCGATGTGGTAGTTGAGGCAAGGACGTACGGGGTGTTTGGCCGGCAGTTCCATGGAGCATTCGCGAATCTTGAACAACCTTGCCGCAATGTCGATGAGCTTGTCGATATAGCGCGAACTCATGTACGGGCCATAATACTGGCGGCCGTCCTTCTTGACGGAACGCGACAGCGAAAGCCGCGGGAAGGGCTCCTTGACCGAGAACGCGAGGTACGGAAAGTGCTTGTCGTCTTTCAAAAGTACGTTGTACTTGGGCGTGTGCTTGCGAATCAGGTTCGCCTCAAGAATCAGCGCCTCTTGCTCGCTTTCGGTAATGATCCATTCGATATCGCGAATGTAGGGAAGCATGAGCGTTGCCGCGCGGTGTCCGTTGTGCTCGGAGCCGTCGAAGTAGCTGCGCACGCGGTTCTTTAGAACTTTAGCCTTTCCGATGTAAATGATTTTCCCTTGGGCGTTTTTCATGATGTAAACGCCCGGCCGGTCCGGCAATTCCGTCAGTCGCCGCTGTATATGTTCATTTACAGAAATCATTTGGTTTTTATGAAAAAATTTAGTTATCTTAATAATGTTAAAGTTCTAAAACTCATTAGACGGAGCAGAAATGAATTTAGAAAAAATGAGTGTTTTATCTCAAAAAATCGAGGGTGTGCTGGGCACGGTCCGTACCCTCAAAGAAGAAAACGCCAAAATCAAACGCGAATTGTCGCAGGCTGTGGCCATGGCACAGGACAAGACCCTGTTGCTTGAATCGGCCAAGCACGACCTGGCAGACTGCAAGGCCGCCCTTGACGCCCGCGCCAACCAGGCAAATGCACAGCAAGAAATGCTGAACCAGAAAGATGCCGAAATTGCAAAATTTGTCGACCGGGTTACGGTATTCGGGCAGCAGCTTGTCGAAAAAGACGGTTGCATTGAAAGCTTGAACGACAAGATTCGCGAACTGACTGAAAAGTCCGACTTGCTGACCGGCCAGGTGAACGAAAAGGCGGAACTCTTGGGCGCCCTCAATACCCAGGTGGCCGAAAAGGATGCGACTATCGCGAACCTCATGGAACAGCTTTCCGAAAAGAATGCTCTTGTAGACAGCCTGAACGAACAGCTACAGGCCCAGAACGACGAAATTGCCGAAGCCCAGGAAAAGTTCAACCAGCTGGTGGCAACCATCGAAAACGAACTGGGTACAGACATTTCTATCGATCAGGATGAATCGGCCGAACAGCCCGCAGAAGAATCTGCTGAAGAAGTTGCAGAAGAAGCCCCGGAAGAACCTGCTGAAGAATCCACAGAACAGGGCGAAGCTGCAGACGACTTGGTACTTGAAGAAGTGCCCGCCGAAGAACCCGCAGAAGAAACGGCACAGGAACCCGAAGACGATGTTCCGACTATCGAAGTTCATGGGGCCGATGAAAAGGACAATGATCTGTTCGCGAGCAAGCAGGAGGGCTCGCAGACAAGTTTTTTCGGATAAGGATGCTGATGGACGATGATCCATTCGGCGTAGGGATTAAATAATGGCTAGTATCGAACCTTTGAAATCGGTAACCATTTCCGTTGCCCAGGAGTCCATTCAGATTCGCACCGACTTACCCGATGCGGAACTGAATGACATTGTGGAAAGCATCAACCAGCGTTTTGAACGCTCGGCGAAATTCCAGATGGACAATCGAAAGCGCATGGCATTGCTTGCCGTGGAGCTTATGTCCGAAATCATGGAACTCCGCAAGCAGCTGGGTCGCGCGAAAAACTACTACGACCAGATGGAAAAGGAAGTCCAGAACCTTACGCTCCTTTTGGACGAAGGCGTGGACAATATCGATCAGCTATAACAAGTCTTACAGATAAAAAGAAACCCGAGCGTGCGCCCGGGTTTTTGTTGTTAAAGGTTCAGTTTTATTCGATGTCGGCGCCTTCGACGCAGCGCACGTTGTAGGCTCGCGGGCCTTCGCTGGACTGGAAAGCCTTTTCCACCTCGTCGCCGGAATAGGCCTTGATTCTCCAAGAGGTGTTGCTTCCGTTTTGGATAATCCAGATGTAGCCTTGTCCGTCGTTCAGGCCGAATTCCGAGACCTTGCCCTCTTCGTCGAGCTTGAATCTTCCGCCAATGACCCACCAGCTATCGGGTTGGGCTGCGGCTGCGGCGGTGACTTCGTCTGCGGTCGGAAGTCGCCAACCCATGGGGCAGACTCTCTGTGCAACGCCGTAAGTGTAGTACACGCTCTTGTTCTTGGCGCATACGTCGTTGCCTTCCTTGTCTTCGCAGAAGCTTCCGTTTTCGGTCTTGTACCTCAGGTTTTCGGCCATCCAGCGGACGCCAGCGACTGTTTCCAGTTTATAGGATTGGCTGTCGCGCATGTCCGTCATGGTGCTGCCGCTGATGGTCGGCGGAACCTTTGCTTCTTCGGACATGCCGATGTCGATGCTGAGAGCAGACGACGAGGACTGGAGATCCGGGTTGGAAGTCATTCCGGCATACTTGGTTTCGCACTCCTGGCTCCAGCAGAAAACGCCACTGCTGTAGTTCGGGGTTTCGATCTTGCTCAAGTCAATGTCTTGCTTGACGATGGAATCACGGGTAATCGTTACCGGGCCGGGTTTTCCATCGCTGGACGACGGAGTCGGGTTCGAATTACCATTAATAGAGGAAGAGCTTGTTGCAGGAGCATCCGTTAATGATGAAGAAGATGACGCGACCGGAGATTCTTTTGCGGAAGAAATAGCAGGTTCTTCAGCAATAGGTCCGTTCGGGGTCAGGATATCATTGTCGGAACACCCCCAGAATAAGCACACCACACCCACACATCCCAAAAATGTAGTGATCTTTTTCATGCCAGTAAATATAGTTTACATTTTGGGACTTAACGAGAAAAAAGAAATTTACTATGTTTGAACTCACTATGTCGAACGTTGAAATCTTTGATACTACTTTTGCGATGACCATTCTCGTGGTCCTTGCACTCGTTGTTCCCACTGCCCTTTTGGTGGCAAACTGGTTCCTGCACCCTGGGAAAATCAAGGGGACCTCGATCAAAGGTACGTCCTACGAATGCGGTGTCGCGCATGTTTCCGGTACTTCGGGTGAACGATATCCCGTAAAGTATTACATGGTCGCCATGTTGTTCCTGGTCTTTGACCTCGAAGTGGCGTTCCTCTACCCCTGGACCGTTCAGTTCCTCAAGGGCGGCTGGGACTTGTTGTTCGTGTTGCTCGGATTCCTCGTGATTCTTGAAGCAGGCTATATCTACCTGGTCAAGAAGGGAATCCTCAACTGGACTCGAATCCAAGACTAAGATTCGAGAAAGAGTATTCTATCTCAACTAAACGAGCGCGGTCCCATGGGGCCGCGCTTGTTTTATGAACAAAACATTTTTCTAACTTATTCACTATGAATAACGCAACGCCTGACTTTAATTCGCAACATTTTGAAGTTGCCGGTTTTATTCGCGAAGTGTTCGGTTATATGGAACGCTTCAAGGGCCAGCTGTTTGTGCTGAAAATCGAGGATGACTTGATGAGTCACCCGCTTTTCCCGGTGCTCATGCGTGACATTGCGCTTTTGCACAAGGCGGGTATCCGCATCATTATCGTGCCGGGTACGCGTAACAGCATCGATGCCCAGCTCAAGGCGTGGGAACTGGAATCCAGCTTCCATGCCGGCGTGCGTCTTACAAGCGAAGAGGCCCTGCCGCACATCGAGCAGGCGTCTCTGGGCGTTGCACAGCATATCATGAGTCACCTCACAGCAAGCGGCCTCAGGGGCATTCAGGGCAACTGGGTGCTGGCTCGCAGCATGGGTGTGATTGATGGCGTTGACTACATGCGTACCGGCCGTATCGAACGCATTCAACGCGATATTCTGGAACAGCTTTTAGACGAAAAGTTCGTGCCGATTATTCCGCCGATTGGTTGGAACAAACTTGGGCACGCCTACAATATCAGTTCTACCGAACTGGCGACCGAACTCTGCAAGTACATGAAGGTGGGCAAGCTCTTCTTTATCGGAAACCAGAACGGTATCAAACTCGAAGGCCTTGTGACCGGCCGGAACACCAAGTACCTGGAACCCACGGATTCGGGCGTTATCTCGGCTATGGACGTGGACCAGGCAAAGGAACTGTTGGAACTCAATTCCGATCAGCTCGACTTTGCGCAGATGGACTACCTGATGAATGCTATTCGGGCCTGCGAGGCGGGTGCGAATCGTGTTCACTTGCTGAGCGGTGAATTCCAGGGCAGCGTGCTGCAAGAAGTATTCAGCGCCCGCGGTGACGGTACCATGGTGTACGCCAACCAGTACTCGAGCATTAGGCCTGCAAACATCGAAGATATTCCCGACATTTTGCGCATTATGCAGGACTACATCGACAAGGGATTCTTGGTGCCGCGTACGCAGGAAAGCATTTCCGAAAAGCTCAACGATTACGTTGTCTACAGCATCGACAACAGTATTCACGGCTGTGGCGCCTTGCATGCATTCGAAGACGGAATGGCCGAAGTCGCAGGCATTGCCGTGGGCGCGAACTACCGCAAGTCGGGCATTGGCGACGCCATCGTTCGCCACCTGATTTCGGTCGGCCGCATGAAGGGCTACAAGAAGCTGTTCTTGCTTACCACGCAGGCTCTCGACTGGTTCTACCATTTCGGATTCGAAGATGGTACAGTCAGCGATTTGCCCAAGAGCAAGCGCGACCATTACAACCAGAAACGTAAATCGCGTATTTTGATTATGCCGCTGGATAAGTGACACGCAAGTGTCATCCTGAGCGGAGTGCGAAGCACGAAGTCGAAGGATCTATTTTTCATTCGTCATCCTGAGCGAGATGCCGCGATTCCTCATTTGTCATCCCCGCGAAGGCGGGCGGACAGCACTTAGCACTTTTATACGATACTTGGCAACTTGTTGCCATAGTAGAGTTATCCTCTTTGGGGAAGTGCTTAGTGCGCATGGCCACCAAGGTGGGGATCATGGAGGCTGTAATTTTACGGATTTCACAAGTCTTTTTATCCGCTTTATTTGTATTCCAATCGCCTAGTCCTCGCTAGGCAGTGTTTTTTTATTGATCAGGATGTATATTTTATTGCATGCTAAAAATTCTTTGGAATGTTTTAAAATTGTATTGCGTCGCTTTGACGACGGTGTTTCTTATAGCATGTGAATATGATGTGCATTCCAAGGCTTCGGACTTTAAATACATTGATGAAGAAAATCCGTATTCTCCTGGTGATGATACTGTAAAAACGAATATTGCCGGCGATTTTCGTTTGATTGATTCTCTTGTCCCTATAAAATTGTCAGTTGTTTTTGTTGATGAAGATTTGCGGGCTTTGGATACCGTTACGGCTGTTATTTCAAAGAATTCAAAAGGGTATCACTTTTCTGTAGATTCTATGGATGTGCCTTCGCGTTATGCTCGCTTTGATTTCGTTTGCGTTCATGGTGATGACGGCAACTTCAAAATGAAATTTTCGGTGTACAATTATGTTAATGTGGCTTATTTGGATTTATTTGGTGCTATATCTGCGCATCGTGTGGAAGAATTGATTAAGAATGAAAACTTTTATATGGGAATAGCAAATAAAAAAGCCCTACGAGAGATTTATCATTTTTTGGGCTATGAGGGCTCAATTAATAGTGATATAGAAGAAAAGATGCTTGTTGCTTTACCTTATTTGGTGCTTGGATATGGAGAAAAATCGGATAGTGCTTTCTATGAAAATTTTAAGGATTTAAGATCAAAAATTGGAACAGAGGTCAAGTTGGACGATTATGCTACAAAGACTGCTATTGCAGATGCTGCGTTACAGAGTACGTTGAGCGGGGCTGCGCTTTCAATTATTTTGGAAGATGCGTATGGTTTTTCGAAATGTGATGCCGACAGTCGTTATGATTCCGTCAGCAACAAAGTTAAGGATAGTAGGTATTTTGAACAAAAATATGTTTGCCGAATGGACTCCGGCGATTCAAGTTTTGCTTGGGTTCCGTTCTCTGAAATTGAAGTAGAGAATGGCTTGTGCTGGGCCGACAGAAAAGATACGGTAATTTTTAAAGACGGGTTGTATTATTGTGATGGAAACTTATTGTGGAAAGCCGCTGGTGTTGCTCAGTCCATGAATATTTTGTATCGCAGTTGCGATGAAAAAACGATGGGTTTAATTAGACCTTATGTTGGCGAATTGTTTATATGCGAAAAAAATTCATATAATAATTATTATAAATGGAATGATGAAATGCCTGACTCTTCTACTATACAAAACAATCTGCGGGAATATAACGTGTGGAAACAGTATGGAGAATGTGATTCCGTTATTTCAAAGAAAAAGGTCTATGTGGATTCATCTTATTATCAGTGTCAAGGAGTCCGTTGGACCTCTATTAGCGCGATTGATTACATAGATAAATTTTGCACTTCGGAAAATGAAGGTGAGACTGTGGAAGTTCCGTTGCATAAATATTATCAATGTCATTATGGCAATTGGAGAGAGGTTGCGGCGCCAGTTTTTTATGGAGATACCTGTGATTCCTATAACAGGGATATTGTGGTAAAACGAGATGATAAATATTATATGTGTGGGGAAGAATGGCGGGAAATTTCCGAAAAAGAAGTCTTGCCTGTTATATTGAATGAAGATGTTTGCGATTCTCTCACGGAGGGTTCAATAAAAAAATATGACGGTACGTATTATATTTGCGAAGCCGTCTTAAAAACGGGTCGTTTCTATGTGGGCAAGTGGAGGACGATGACAGGAATAGAGTCCTTGATATATGAAAAAAATCTGTATAAACCCTGTCCTTCGAGTACTTTAGGTACGTCGCTTGAATATGATTCGACGTATAACGAATTGTTAAGTTGTGCTTGTCCTTCTGAAGGATCTGCCTGCAAATGGCAAATTGCATACCATTATAAAGTACTCGATGATATGACTATGACTAGTGGAAAGTATGTTGAGGATTCTACATATATTGTGGATTATAAAGGCGTTACCTATGTTTTTAAACGGAAAGAAAAAAGTTTAGATTGCAAAAAGGTGATTGCGGAAGGAAAAGAATATTCAGCATGGGCCTATAACAAGGAATATTCTGGGTCTTTGCCTATTCCGGTTCATGATTTATTTGTTTTTCCTGTAAGCAAGGAGGATTCTTTTGTCAGCTATGATGTGATTGTAAATAAAAGCGATAGTTATGATTCATTTGTCGCAGACTGGAATGCCTCCTTTGATTATTCTATTAGGTCGCTCAAAATGTATGGATATAATACTGATAATTTCTCTGATTATCAATCTGCCCGAAATTTTTGTCCAGAAGGCTTTCACATTCCTGATACAACGGAATGGAGACGTTATCAGGTTTGGCGACTTACTCCAATACAATTTTCTGGCGATCTTTATAGAACCTATGACGTATCTTCGGAATCTAAAGACTTTAAGGAGTATAGATTGATGTGGACATCCACTGAAAAAAATAATGACATTGAATATTGCGTTGAACTTAGTAAAGGTAGTTATGTGTTTGATACTTCAGCAAAAGATGTTCGTATGATTGAATGCCCGAAAGATTTATACCCGCTAGTTGTCCCAGTTTGTGTCAAGGATAGGTAAGGTGAAGATGATTTTATATAAGAATGTGTTTCATTTGTTGCTTTTGGGGGTAGTGTTTTTTTTATGTGCTTGCGTGGGCTATGACTACGAGGAACGGGAGGAATATTTTATTTGGTCCTATGAAGGTTTGATAGATGACACCACAGCCGTAGTTTCTGTTGTTGATGAAATTTACGGCTATAAGAATGATAATCACTTTATGGGTTGGGATGATGATTCTTATACAGAGGTGGTGTCAAAATATTATTATCCCGTGGGGATGCAATCCCGATGGGTAGGCAAGAAAAAGAAATCTCTAGAAGAATTAGTTGCTGTGGGAAAAGAGGATTCGTCCGCCCTTGAGAAGTGGATGGAAAACTGCTTTGCCATGGGTGAAATTGATGGACAATTTCTTTGCCTTGATGCGGTGACGTTCCCTGAATTTAGAGAAAATACGGGTCTTATTCTTGTGGATAAAGATAAGAAGGACTTAGATACGTTGGAACTTGAAAATTGGGTGAATTTAGATGAATCGGTTTCCTTTCTTCAACATTATTTAAAAGTCGATAATAACTTATATGAAATTCGCAATGGAAAATTTATTTCTCAACGCCCTAAGTTTAGAATTGTGAAAGATGGTCGAAAGATTGTCTTTATTGATGAAAATGGTGACTTTACTTGGTATGGAGGAAAACCGTAGATGAGATGGATTTTTGCTATACTGCTGTTGCTTGTAATGGCTTGTTCTATAGATACGGTCAGCTCGTTGGACGAAAATATTGCTGCGGAAACAGATGATCTTTGGACTGAAAATGATGTTGTTCGGGATACCATCACGGACTCTCGCGATGGTAAGAAATACGAAGTTGTTAAGATTGGCAATCAATGGTGGATGGCTGAAAATTTGGATTATGTCTTGGATTCTAGTTTCTGCTACAACGATGAACTGGATTCCTGCGAGATTTATGGTCGTCTGTACACTTGGGATGTTGCTATGAATTTGGATAGACGGTATTTGACTGATAATGCTTTTTATTATGAACAGGTGGATTCTGTTCATCAGGGGATATGCCCTGACAATTGGCATATTCCCACAAAAAGTGAATGGAGAAAACTAATTGAATTTATGGAATTTCACAATGGTGACGAGGGAAGTGGAGCGAGCATAAGAACGCCCTACGGCTGGGTTACGGGAATGGGTGAGTGGGCTGATGATTATTCTCATAAAGTTCCAGTTGAGTCTGTAAATCGATTTGGTTTTGCGGCGCTGCCTGGTGGTGCTCGTGCCACAAGGAGCCTTACTTCGTGCAATTGCTATAGCTACGAGGATTCTCGCAACAATCTTTTTTGTGGACATGCCTATTTTTCCTTTTTTTGGAGTGCTACTGAAGATTATTCATATAGAAACAATACGAATTATGCCGCGTTTGTAACGGTCAATGGCATGATGAATTCTGGTGGAGTTTATATTTATGATAACCCAGATAAGTCTAAGGATTGGGCAATGTCTGTTCGTTGTGTAAAAAACTAGGTTTTCAAAATCCGCGAAGGAGTTTGATATGAACACACTCGAAGCCATTAAGACACGCCGCAGCACGCGCAAGTTCAAGGCGCAGCCGGTGGAACTTGAAAAGTTGCAGACCATCGTGGATGCGGGCCGATTCGGCCCCACCGGCGGTAATGCTCAGAGCAATCACTTCTTCGTGATTTCGGATGCCGTGGTGATTGCAAAACTCAAGGAACTTGTACAGGCCGCCTTTGCGAAGATGGAACTCCGCGACGACCTCTACAAGAGTCTCAAGAATTCGATCATGCTTTCGCAGAAGGGAAATTATTCCTTCAGCTACAATGCTCCCGTTCTGATTGTGGTCGCAAACAAAAAAGATTACGGCAACAACATGGCCGATGTCGCCTGCGCTGTCGAAAACATGATGCTTGCCGCCAACGAATTGGACCTTGGCAGTTGCTATATCAATCAGCTCAAGTGGCTTAATGAAGACCCGACGCTCCTCGAATACCTGCGCGGTTTTGGCTTGCGCGAGGACGAGCGCGTGTACGCCTCCGTCGCTATTGGCTATGCCGACACCGAAAGCGGACTCCCGAACCGCACTGAATCTCCGCGTACCGGGAACCTGGTGGAGTATTTATAGCGCTTCCTGTGTAGATTGTGACATTTTGTCAACGGAAAAAACTGGATGTTCTGTAACGTCCGGCTTTTTTTGATATATATTTTGTATGAGATATAAGGAGGAGACATGTTATACTCATTTTTCAGGGGTTTTAGCCTTTTGGCGTTTGTGCTTGTCGCCGCAATTTCGGCGCAGGCCTACACAATCACGTACAACTTGATGGGTGGCGTTAACCATCCGGACAATCCGGCGAGTTACGAACGTGATACGACCAAGCTTATTCTGAAAGCACCTTCAAAGGAAGGCTATGCCTTCTTAGGGTGGTATGTTGTGTCTGCAAGCGGCAAGGACTCCAGCTATTATAAAGGGGAAAATTTTGCTCGTTTCAGGAATCTCTCAAGAAGCTGGCTCGTGAGTGATATTGAAAATTTTACGGTGGAAGCAAGGTGGGGTCTTGTTCCTGAAATTCCGCAGCAAGATGAACGAGGCTGTTACTTGATCCGAACCGCCAGGGAATTGTATGGTATTGCTTCGGTTTCTAAACAGGATTATGAATACAGTCCCGAGTATCGATTTGAAGGTTGTATTTCTCTCTTGAATGATATTGTCGTTAACAAGAACTTGCTTGATAAAGACAAGAATCTGTCTTTGGAAGAATTTGTGTACTGGATTCCGGTTCTTTTCAAGGGGACGTTCGAAGGCAACGGTTTCAAGATTTCGGGCCTGCGCGGAAACTACGGCCTTTTTATGGAACTCGGAAATATTTATGGTGGAAACGTAGCGCCTACTTTTGTCAAGAACTTGGGCGTTACGGATTCCTACTTTTCTGGTAAAGTTGTCGGCGGTATCGCGGCGACAATTGGCGGGCCGGTTCAAATGAATAATGTATATACGGACGTGTCGGTCCATGCGGAAGATTATGCCGGTGGCCTGATCGGTAGTGTATTCTTGGCTCCAGATGAATGTGTGACGGCTATGAGGCCGGCCTTGAATGCCCCACAGTACGCCGGTAAAAGTACCGCTGATTATTCGCGTGCAGCCTTCATTGAAAATTCCTACAGTTTAGGGCTTGTTGAAGGCGCTTATGCGGGCGGCATTGTTGGCGAAATGGATGTCGCCGTTTTAAGGAATGTCTCTTTCGCGGGCCAAGTGAAAGGGACTTCTACAGACTGCATTGTGGCAAAAAAGGGCAATGCCTGCTCTACAAGCAGTATCATATTTGAGGTGGAAAACTCCAAGTGTATCGATAATGGTGACACGGCGGCGTACCCTGTCTTTAAAGAAAACGCGTTCTCGATTGATTATGTCTTGTATGGCGGTGTAAACAGTGAGCAAAATCCGGCTAGTTATATCAAGGGCGATTCCGCCATTGTGTTGGGCGACCCGCAAAAAGAAAACGATGTGTTCGAGGGTTGGTTCCTGGATAGCAACTTTGTCCAAAAAATCGATACCATAAAGACGCAATATTATGGCGATTGGAAACTTTATGCAAAGTGGAAAAGCTTCTTTGTCATTCATTTCGAAATGAATAAAGGCCAAACTTACAACGGGCGCACCTTCTATTTACCTTTGGAATTCAGGTGGTCGGCAGATTCTGCTGCATTTGTGCTAGGTACGGCTAGCCGGGGATCCGGATTTGAATTTGACGGCTGGTATGCGGATTCGCTTTTCACGAAAAAGATTACGGAAATTCCTGCCGGGAATACCGAGGATGTTACGGTGTACGCCAAATGGAGACCGAAGACATATACGATAACGTATCACTTGAATGGCGGTACAAACCATCCGGACAATCCGAGTACTTTTACAGGAGAAGATGACGGTTTTAAGTTCAAGGCGCCGACCCGTGAGGGTGCGGATTTTTACCGTTGGACTTATGGTGAACTGGGCGGCGTAGCAGAAAAAATTTCCAGGATGCAAAATATTGATTTGTATGCGGAATGGTTCCCTAAGCCGCAGAAGCCCAAACAGAATTCGAAAGGCTGTTATCTCATTGGCACAAGGGAAGAATTGTACTGGTTTGCTGAAATGGTCAATGGGCGGCTAGAAGGTGTTGAACGCAATGCAGAAGCGTGTGCATCACTAGAAGCAGACATTGTCGTCAATGACAGTATAGCGAAGGATGATGTTTTGGACCTTGCCGGAAAGGATTATTTTGTGTGGCAACCCATTGAATATTTTGATGGCAGTTTTAACGGGAACGGGCATTCTATTTCAGGATTGCTGATGCACAATCGTTATTCTGATTTTGAAACGTATGGCGGAATGTTCTATGTCGTAAGGTCTTATAAGCAGGTTGTTGATATTTTGATTAAGGATTCGTACCTTCGTGACGTTGGTTTTATAAAGTCGTTTTACATTACAGGAAACCGTATGGCCCTTTCGAATGTTGAGGCAAAAAGCGATTGGCAAGCCTCTGTTCGCGGCAATAGCGTTACTTTGTCTGGACTCGTGCCTGGGCGTACGCTTCTTGTAATGGATGTACAGGGCCGTGTTATCTGCCGTATGACAACGCAGTCTTCGATGGAGATCGATATTCCTATGGCGGGGCGGTACTTGATTCGCTATGGTAAACAAATGAAAACAATATCGGTCCGTTAATTTGTAAAATTACGTTTAATGTCCAAGGAAAATCCAGGTTCCGTGAGAATCTGGATTTTTTTGATATATATTCACTTTGTCACTTTGAGTGATGAAGAGAATACATGTTTCGTTCAGTTTACGCAGTGTTAGGGTACTTAATGCTGTTAGCCGCGGTGTCGGCTAACGCCTACACGATCAATTATAATCTGAACGGCGGCGTGAACCATCCTGAAAATCCCGAAAGCTACGACGAGGCGGCGGGCCGTTTCGATTTAAAAGAACCGACGCGCGAAGGGTATTCCTTTTTAGGCTGGTATATTGAATTTGCTGAAGGGGTGGACGTTCCGCCCAACATGTATTATGGCGAGTATCAAGATTACTCCATGTTCGTGCTTGCAAACTACCTGGGCAGTTTTAGCGTGTATGCACGCTGGGGCCTTGTACCGCAAACGCCCAAGCAAGATGAACGCGGCTGCTATTTGATTTATACCGCCGAAGAACTTTACGGTATCGCCACGGTTTCGATTGCCGATTCTACCGCCTTCTCCAAAAAGGACGATTATAAATTCGAAGGCTGCATCTCGCTCCAGAACGATATCGTGGTGAACGAAAATCTTCTGGATTCTACCGGCAACTTGTCCAGGGAAGATTACGTGTGGTGGGTACCTTTGAAGTTCAAGGGAACTTTTGAAGGTAACGGTTTCAAGATTTCTGGCCTGCGCGGAAACGACGGCTTGTTCGTGACCCTCGGCGACGAAAACGATGTGTGGGGCAAGAATGTCACGGTCGTAAGGAACCTGGGCGTTACGGATTCTTATTTCTCGGGCAGCGATGCTAGCGGAATTGTAGGCAAAGTCGTAGGCCTTGTCCAGATGACGAATGTCTATGCCGATGTCTCTATTCAAGGCTTGCGTTCTACGGTCGCAAGCAGCACTCCCGCAGCCGACAGCGTCCAGTTTGAAATTCACTACGTCTTGAACGGAGGCGAAAACAGCGAACTGAATCCGGCGGGGTATGCCAAGGGTGATTCTGCCATCGTTCTTGCCGACCCGCAAAAAGAAAACGACGAATTCGAAGGCTGGTTCCTGGACGAAGACTTTACGCAAAGAATCGATACCATCAAGACGGAACATTACGGCGATTGGACTCTCTACGCCAAATGGAAGAGCTACTTTGTCGTCGATATCGAAATGAACGGCGGCCAGTTCTATAACGGTACCGAATTCTACAAGCCGCATGTAGTCAAGTGGTCGGCGGATTCTGCGGCCTATGTGCTCGGTAAGGCTTACTGGTCCGGCTTTGAATTTGCGGGCTGGTATGCGGACTCGCTATTGGAACAGGAAATCACGGAAATCCCTGCGGGCAATACCGAAGACCTTACTGTTTATGCCAAGTGGAATACGACGGAATATACGATTACGTACCACATGAACGGTGGCGAAAACAGTCTGGAAAACTTGACTGCGTTCAATGCCGCCGATGTCGGTTTTGAATTCAAGGCTCCCGCTCGCGAAGGTGCGAAATTCTACCGCTGGACGCCGGAAAAGCTCAGCTACTATTCGGCAGTCCAGTTGACGGAAAAGAAAAGCATCGATCTGTTTGCGGAATGGACTCCGGCCCCGCAAATGCCCGAACAGGATACAGCGGGCTGTTACCACTTGAAGAACAAGGAAGAACTCTACTGGTTCGCGGGCCTTGTCAACGGCACCTTGGACAGCACCGAGCGCAACCCCAAGGCATGCGCTACGCTTGATTCCGACATTGTCATCAACGAAAACATGTGGCAAGATTCCGTTTTGAATCTCGACGATTCGCTGACCTATTTCGTGTGGGACGCCATCTGGGATTACGAAGGAACTTTCCTGGGTAACGGGCACACCATTACGGGCTTGCTTGCAAATAGTAGCTGCGGTGACGAACACCTGTTCGCGGGCCTGTTCTGCAATGCGAGCAGCTACAAGAATGTCGTGAATGTCAAGGTGAATGGCTCGTATGTCCAGGAATTTGGCTACATCGACAACTTTGTCATTACCGGCGGCACCATGCCTGCTCAGCCCGGAACGCTTCAGGGCGAATGGCGCGCCGTAGTGGGCGGCAAGAGCGTAAGCCTGTTCGGGCTTGCTCCGGGCAAGATGCTTTTCGTGTACGACCTGCAGGGCCGCCTGCTTCGCCGCGAAAGGACGGAACCGACGATGCTTATGGATTTTATGGATGCGGGCAAGTTCCTGATCCGCTACGGAAACGAAACTCGCGCTGTCACGATTCGCTGATTTTGCTATCTTTGGCCCCATGATGGATTTCAAGAAAATGGAAGACGGCTTCCGGATGATTCTGGAAGGCATGGGCGAAAACCCGAATCGCGAAGGTCTTATCGATACGCCCAAGCGTGTCGCCAAGATGTACGCCGAACTCATGACGGGCCTTTCGGGCGAAACCCGCGCCGAAGATATCCTCAAGACTCGCTTTCACGAGAAGTACGATGAAATGATTATCGTGCCGGATATCCAGTTTGCCAGTATGTGCGAACACCATTTTCTTCCGTTCACGGGCAAGGCTCACGTGGCCTACATTCCGGGCGATTGCGTGGTCGGTCTTTCCAAGATTCCGCGCGTCGTGGAATTCTATGCGCGATTCCCGCAGATCCAGGAACGCATGACCCGCCAGATTGCAGAGCTCATCCAGAAGGAACTGAATCCGAAGGGTGTTGCTGTGGTTTTGGAAGCGTCCCACATGTGCATGACCATGCGCGGGGTGAAAAAGCCGGGGGCCACCATGGTGACGACTCAGCTTTTGGGTCGATTCAAGACCGACGAAAAGACCCGCGCCGAATTCATGTCCAGGATTTACGCTCCTAGGTAAGTTGTTTTTTAAATTGTGTTATTTTTTCCTGAGAGTTTTCCTCCGATTTGATCGGGGGATTTTTTTTTTTAGGACAAATAAGCGGAATAATGGATTTTTGCGTGTGTAAGAATAACCTTATCCATTATGGATAAATTTTGTATAAATTAAAACGTAAAAATCTCGCTTTTTGAGCTAATTTCGCCATTTTTGGCTCCTTTTGACTATGGACTTATTGTCCATGGAAACTCGTTTCGGACTGTTTTTTTCGCTTGTTTTTCAAGGTATCTTTAGAATGGTGTTAAGGGAAAGGTATAAAAGGAGTCACAATGAAATCGAAATATTTCAAGAATTTGGCAAAGGGCCTGGTGGTTGCAGGCGCTGCTTTTGCTTTGGTCAACTGCGGCGATGCTGCGGATCAAGTCAATAACGCCGTTGCTGATGCCCAGCAACAGTACCAAGAACAGCAACAGGGCGGTGACGTGGTCACTGATCCGGCTACAAATCCCTCACAGACGGTGACTGACCCTGCACAACAGGGGACCGTTACTCCTGTGGATCCGGCAGACCCGAATGCGACTCCGACAGATCCGAATCAGGGCGTGACTGACCCCACTCAGCCTGCAGATCCTTCGCAGACTGTTCAGCCCGCAGACACGACTGCTCAGGTTACCGAACCTGTGGTTGGACCTGGCGGTGAACAGCAGCCTATCGATACGACGGCAACGAATCCTCCTGCAATCTCTAGCAGCTCTGCCGCTGGTTCCGATCCCGTTCCGACTTCTAGCTCTGCCGAGGATTCCCCCAAGTCCAGCTCCAGCGAAGCCGTAAAGCCGGCCAGCTCTTCTAGCGAAGTGAAGGCCGATGACGGCATCTTCCTCGTTGATGGCAAGGAAGAAGAAAAGAACTACCTGGAAGTCGAATATATCAAGAATACGGCCGACAACGGCGGTGGCGTCCTTTGCTACCCGAAGCAGCTTTCCAATACCAAGAAGCATGGTGTTATCTTGTGGGGCCCGGGTGGCGGCTCTAGCCCCAACGATTACGAAGGTATCATTCGTCGTCTCGCCTCTCACGGTTTCGTGGTGGTGGCTACCAGCGAATCTCCGGATGGTACGAACCGCGGTATCCCCGCACTCGACTGGCTCGCCAAGAAGAATTCTACCCAGGGCGATGTGCTGTACGGCAAGCTCGACATGACGAAGGTGGGCGCTTCTGGCCACTCCATGGGCGGTCTCCAGTCCGAAAAGATGCTTATCAACGACAAGCGCGTGATTACGGCTGTCCTCAACAACAGCGGTGCATTCAACCATGCTGAACTAGCGAATGTCCCTGCCGGAAAGACTGCTGCAATCGTCTACGGTGAAGGCGGTATGGAACGCCCGAACGCCGAAGGCGACTACAACAACAATAACGTCAAGATTCCGGCTTGCCTCCTCAAGATGACTGGTGGTCAGGGCAATGAATGCCAGAACGGCGAATGCGGCTGGGGCCATGGTTCCGGTCCGTGGGGCGGCATGGCAGCGACCGTTGCTTGGATGCGTTGGCACCTCGGTGGCGAAACATTCCGCAAAGATGATTTTGTAGGTTCTTCTGGCAAGTACATTAATGGCGCTATCCTTGGCCAGCCGGGCAAGTGGAAAGGCCAGTGCAAGAACTTCTAAGAAACTCCACACTCACTCCTTACATCCCGTCCGAATGGGCGGGGTGTTTTTGTTATAATGAAAGCTCGGGGGCGAAACTGAGATTGTATTGGCGTAAGCCAGCGCCCCCTCGCCGGCATACTCAGCTCCAGACTAATGTCTGGGGCTTCGTTTATGCCGCAGAAATTAAAAGAATACACCTACATTTTTATTACAGATTTGTCCGGTAGGCAAAACAAAGCTATCTTAATACAGTAAACGGAGTTTGTTTTATGAACGCTGCAATTTTGACGAATGAATTCCCTCCAGAAATTTATGGTGGTGCTGGTATCCATGTTAAGTTCCTTACGCAGGAACTTGCAAAGCTTTGTCATGTGGAAGCACGTTGCTTTGGCGTGCAAGACGAGGACAAGGACAATATCCGTGCAATCGGATTTTCGCGCAAGCTGGGCTTGAACCCGCATGATGATCGTTTTCAGAAGATTTTCAAGCCGCTGGACATCAATTTGCAGTGGGCTGCCGCGCTCGACAATATCGACGTCATTCACTGTCATACATGGTACAGCCATTTTGGCGGCGTGCTCGCTAGCCGCCTTTTGCAGTGCCCGCTAATTCTCACGACGCATTCGCTCGAACCGCACCGTCCGTGGAAGGCCGAACAGTTGGGCGACGGCGGTTACGCCATGAGCTGCTGGATCGAACGCACCGCTTACGAGGCTGCCGACGGCGTGATTGCCGTAAGCCAGGGCATGAAGCGCGACGTGATGAAACTTTACGGCGTTCCCGAGGATCGCGTGAAGGTGATTTACAACGGTATCGATCCGGACTTTTATGCTCCGACTTTCGACGAAAGCATTCTCACCAAGTGGGGTGTCGATCCGAAGCGTCCGTATGTGCTGTTCGTGGGTCGCATTACGCGACAGAAGGGCATCAGCCAGCTGATTCAGGCGATTCCGCAAATCGACAAGAGTGCCCAGGTGGTGCTCTGCGCCGGTGCTCCCGATACCATCGAGCTTGCCGACGAATGCAAGGCTCTCATCGAAGAGGTGCAGAAGACGCGCGACGGTGTCGTGTGGATTCAAGAAGCGGTTCCGCACGAAGAACTCCGCGTGCTTTACAGCCATGCGACTGTGTTTGCAACGCCCTCGCTCTACGAACCGTTCGGTATCATCAACCTTGAAGCCATGAGCTGCGGTACTCCGGTGGTGGGCTCTGCAGTGGGTGGAATTCCCGAAATCATCGTGGACGGCGAAACCGGATTCCTGGTTCCGTTGAAACATGTATCCGAAACGGATTTTGAACCGGCTGACCCGAAGGCTTTCCAGACTGATTTTGCGAACAAGCTCAACAAGATTCTCGGAAATCCGGAACTTGCAAAGAAAATGGGCGAAGTCAGCCGCAAGCGCGCCATTGACGTATTCAGCTGGAAGTCGATTGCCAAGCAGACTTACGACTTCTACCAGGAATGCATTGACCGCTACAAGAAAGAAGGAAAGAGATAGAATAGTAGACAGTAGATGGTAAACAGTATGAGGTCTGTTGCAGAAAAATTCTTCTAACTTCCTACTTCCTACTTCCTACTTCCTACAATATTCTCTACGATCGCTGCTGTCGTGAGCAATTCCGGCAGCACGATTTTTTTAGTGGCATCGCCTGCGGGGTAAATCGCGTAAGCGGGTACGCCCGACTTTCCCATGCTGCGTAATAATGCATTCACTTCAGGCGTTTCGCGAGTCCAGTCGGCTTTTACAAGCGCCACATTCAAGCTGTCCATGGCGCGGCGGAATTCGTCACGGTTGAGGACTGCGGCTTCGTTTGTCTTGCAGGTGAGACACCAGTCGGCGGTCGCGTCGATGAATATGGTGCGCTTCGCTTTTGCAAATTCTTCGATTAGGGCGGGGCTGTAGCGGTACCAACCGTCTGCAGTCATCTGTTCTTGCATGCGGGCGTTGAACTTTTCGCTGGCAGCGCTTTCGTAGCGTGGCGAAATGACGGCGAACCAGAGTGCTGCAATGACGATGACGCTCAATCCAAATCCAGCAACTTCGCGCTTGAAGGCGACTCCCGGAGGCGCGAACTTGCCAAGCAGAACACTGCAGGCAACGCTTGCCACGACGACAATAGCGAACATCCTGACGCCTGCGGTGCCGGCCTGTTCGTTCACAATCCACAATAGCCATGCGACGCTTGCAAGGAGCAATACGCCCATCACCTTTTGCAGCTTGACCATCCAAGGGCCCGGTTTCGGGAATACCTTGAGGATTTTCGGGAAGGCGCTAACGAGCATGTAGGGGAGAGCAAGGCCTAGCCCAGCCGCGGTAAAGAACAAGAAGAGTACGGGGGTCGTTTGCGCAAAGGCGAATCCCATCGCGGTTCCGAGGAAGGGGGCCGAACACGGTGTACTTAAGAGAACGAGGAGCGCGCCGGTAAAGAAGGCGCCCGCAAAGCCCGCCTTATGGCCGGCTTCGTCCATCTTGGTGGTGGCACCCCACGGGAGCCACACTTCGAATACGCCAAAGAAGCTCATGGCAAATGCGGTCAGAATCACGACCATGAAGGCGATGAATCCGGCACTTTGGAATTGCATGCCCCAGCCCGCGGACCCGCCGCCGGCCTTGACGGCGGCGACAACGGCGGCGAGCACCCAGAAACTTGCCAGAATGCCCGCCGTTGTGGCTCCTCCCAAAGCGAGGAGCCGTCCGCGACTTTCGCCTGCCTGCTTAATCAGGCTAAAGAGCTTGAGCGAAAGCACCGGCAGCACGCACGGCATCAAGTTCAGAATGATTCCGCCGAGGAATGCAAAAAACAAAAGTGCGATAATTCCGGCCGAAGCGGCGCTGTTCTCCGCTGCTTCCGTGGTGCTTGCTTCCAAGTTTTCGTTGCCGCGCTTATTAGCGGCTACTTCATTTTCGGAATCGTTTTTTTTTGCGCTGCTATTCACGTTGCTGGATTTTGCGCCAGCCGCATTTTCGCTGAGCGAAATCGTCTTGCTCGCAGGTGCCAGGCAAATGGAATTGTCACAAGCCTGGTAATGGAAGGTCGCCTCGGTTCCAAGGCTATCGTACTTGTCGGCGACTGCCTTCACCGGGATTTCAATCTTGAATTCTCCGCGGAAGGTCAGAATCTCGAGTTCCAGCGCCTCGTTATATTCTTTAATCGGCTTGGGCCACACCACATCGCCGAATTCAATTCCCTCGGCCTTCACTTCGATCGAAGAGGGCTTCAAGAATTCGTCGGTGACTTCGTTCGCGTTCACGTGCCACTTTTCGGGAATGGTAACCCATACGGTCAGTTTTCCACTGTCTTTCAAGGCGCCCGCGCTGTACTGCATCTGCATTTCCGGGGGTGGCATGGAGTTCATATTGAACTCCTGTGCGTTAACAGATTGTGGATAAATTACCAAAAATGAAGCCAAACTAAAAAAAACTGTTGATAGCTGCAAACAATAGTTTGCAAAAATTCCAAAAATCCGTTTTTTCGCTTTTATTTTCATAAATTTTATCGCAACTGAAAGTTCGCTGTCAAAATTCCGATAGGCTTATGGCTAAATCCAGAATTTTAACAGAAGAACCTCCCAAATGGGTTGAAAAGGTGTGGCGTAAGAACGCTTCACAAATTTACAAACTCTGTCAGTTTCAGAGTAGCGACCCCGACGGCGCAAAAGACCTTTTTCAGGAGGTTGCGCTCCGTTTGTGCCGGTCTGCGTATACTTTGGACTTGAATAAGCCGATGACCCCATGGTTTCGGGCTGTTATCCATAACGCTTTTCATGACATGAACAGAAGATTGCCCCCGGTAACTCCGTTTTCGCAGCTGGCAGACAATTTTGTCGCTTACGATGCTTCGGGAACGGACGCTGTTGCCTGCGAAGTCTATGAACAACGCCGCAGGCGTGTCATCCGCCGGGAACTGGACCGCTTGATGGAGGGACTCACCTCTGCCGAGAAAATGGCAGTGGAATATTCCTATATCGGCGAAATTCGGGCCTCCGAGGCGTGTCTTTATTGTGGCGTGAATCGCAGTACATTCCAAAAAAGAAAAACCGATGCAATCAAGAAGATGCGTAGATCGAAGAATGTATATATGTCCAAGTATAAAAATAATGAAAGTTCTTGCATGAATTTGGACGATTTGCTAACGCGGGCGAGTGAATTTTCGTAATTTTAGGGGGTGAAGTTCAAATCTCTAGTTTTTTGTTTGCTGCTTTGGGCAGCGTATGTGGGCGCCTACGATAAATGGGGTGCGTTTTCGGACCCGTTTCCGATACATGATGTGACGCCTTTTGCTAACGGAGTTCTTTTGGCAACCGATGGTGGCCTGCGTTTCCGTTCCATTTACGAAAATGTCGTGTATCATTCGGAACATGGCCTTGAAACATCCAGGTTTCATTCCGTTGTTTCTTCGAACAATGCGGTCTACGCCGTTTCGGAATACGGTCTTGTGGCTGTGTTTGCCGATGGCAGTATCCCTTGGCGCATTATCAACCGCTCCTATGTCAAGAACAATGTCCGTGCGGTACCCCACGGCACCGTTATGAGCGGTCATATCATGACGATTGCATTCGAGGACCGTCTTGCGTTCTTTGACGCCTTCCAAGGCCGTTCGTTATTGACGATTGATCGTATCGGTTCGAGGTCCCTTTCCATTACTCCTGTTCGCGAACTTTTGATCCGTGGCGATTCCCTGTACGCCAAGATGGACAAGGAAACCTATGTCCGTAAAATGGATTGGGCAAACCTGGCTTCTGACAAGCGCCTGAGCGACCCGAATTCGTGGTCCCTCGTTCCTGCGGGCACTGTTGTAGAAGGCTTTGACGAACCGGTCAAGAAGGTGACGGTAGATTCTCAAGTTTTGACTGATGAGCAACTCTATCACGACGATGGCTCTAGCAAGGTCAAGTGGCAGGTTAAAACGGCAGATGGAACGTATCTCGTCGGTTCTGAATACGTCTTCTTTAACAAGACTGGCGAAAAAACCGTTACGGATCTTACCGGATTCAATGGATATAGTCCCGGTGAAGTGTACGAAGTGAAGGCGACTCCCGAAGGGGGCGTCTTGGCGATGTCTGTCGATGGCAAGTTGAGCTACGGTAGCATCGGTGGCTGGGGCGAACCCCATTACGCTTATTCAACTTTGTCAAACGGACCGAATGGCTATTCTGCAAGAATGAAAACCTTGTCCTATTTGCCCGATGGTTCCATGTTCTACCATATTTGGGGCTTTGTGTATTTGATGTATTCGAAATGGGGCGCCCATCTTGAATATGATTTTAAGGCCGAAGACAATCATTGTTTTGACAAGTACCTTCCCAATTACGCAATCTCTGTTGCAACCATTGCGGCTCCCGACAATTCCGGCTTCTTGACGTCAACAGGAAAGAATCCCAATTACGGAGTCGTCTACTTTACCAAAGATGGCGAAGTACATTGTGCAAACGGAATCGGCAGTAACCCGGTACCTGGCGTGATGCATTCTAAAATCGACGAAGACGGCAAATGGGTTGTATATATCGCTAACAAGGACGGTACGGCTCTTGCAAGCGAAGGCGGCCTCGACGTAATCACGTTCCCTTCGCCGAAAGCCAATGGCGGCGAACTCGTTAACGGCCAAGTCAAATATTATGGCGGCATGAACCCCGCCCCGGTCGACATGGTATACGACCCTGTGGGTGACAGGTTGTGGCTGGTCACGATGTCGTCACTGGCTTATCTGGATGAAGAAGCGGATACGATCATGACGCCTGCTTCGACAAATGGTATGCTCGGTGCCGAATTTACGTCGATCGATGTGGATAGTCATGGCAACTTGTGGGTCGGAACGACAAACCAGGGTGTATATCGCTTGACACCCAAGAATGGTTCTCCCGATACGTTGAAGATCTTGCACTTTACCACAAAAGACGGCTTGCTTGACAACAATGTCGCTGACCTCGCCATTGACCCGGTTGTGGGGGCAGCCTGGTTTGCCCACGAAAAGGGCGTGAGCTACTACCGCCGTAACGACCTTAAGGACGCCCATAAGAATATGACCGATTCCGCCGAGGTGAAGGTTCATGCCTATCCGGTTCCGTTTAGGCCCAAGACTCAAGCCTTCCTCACGATCGATGGCATTGCCGAAAAGTCTACGGTGAGCATTTATAACCGTGGAGGCGCCCTGATCAAATATTTCCGCAACGAAGAAGTTGCGGGTGGCAAGGTGGAATGGAACGGTCGCGAGGATTCCGGCAAGTTGGTAACACCGGGAGTCTACTACTACGTCGTGAAAAAAGGCTCCAAGGTCAAGAAGGGCAAGTTTATTATTGCCCATTAATGGGCGCAGAGGTTTTTATGAATCGTGTTGCTGTGTGGATGCTTTTTGGCATTGCCATGCTTTTGGTTAGTTGTGCGGGCGAGCGTCAAGGACTGGTGTGCGAAGAAATGGAATACCGCCTAAACACCATGACCTATTCGCCTGACCAGCGCGCCTATGCCGAAGAAGAATTGCGCGTTTGCCGCGAAGAAGAGGCGCTGAAGAAGGCCGAAGCGGCCGCCACCCGCAAGAGCATTTATGACCGCTTTGCCGCATCGGATACGACAAAGTCCAAGTTGACCGATTCGACAAAGGCCGGTGAAGATGGCGAAGTGTCCGTGACCAAGGCGCTTCATGATTCGTCGGATGTAAAGACGACCAGTATTTATGACCGCTACAAGTCTGCCGAAGAGACAGCCGAAACTCCGGAACCGGATACCTCCACTGCAGATGCAGGGAATTTCCAGTAAGGCGGTCCTTGTAGATGGCTAAATTGCAGACACTTGCAGGTGAGTGGTTCGAACCGGATTTGCCGGGGCGCCTTCTCAAGATTGCGGGCGATATCCGCGAAGCGGGCGGCCGTGCGTTTTTAGTAGGCGGCTGGGTCCGCGATGCGCTTTTAGGCAAGTCCTGCCGCGACTACGATGTCGAAGTCTACGATATGGCGCAAGACGCGCTTGTTCCGATTCTTTCCAAGTACGGCCGCACGAATTTGGTGGGCAAGGCTTTCGGCGTGATTCACTTGGCCATGAAGGGCCTCTCGCTCGATTTTTCGTTCCCGCGTACCGAAAGCAAGGTGGGCTATGGCCACCGCGGCTTCGTGGTGCATACCGACGAAAAACTCTCCTTCAAGGAAGCTGCCCTCCGCCGCGACTTTACGATTAATGCCATGGGCATGGAACTGCCGGAACTCACGCTATGCGACCCTTACGGCGGTATTGATGACTTGAAGTCGCATACGCTGCGTCATGTGGGCCCGGCCTTTGCCGAAGATTCCTTGCGTATTTTGCGCGGGGTGCAGTTTGCCAGCCGTTTCGGTTGCACGCTTGCTCCCTCTACGGTAGAACTTTGCCGCACGCTTTCGCTCGACGACTTGAGCGTAGAACGCCTGTTCGAAGAATTCAAGAAGTGGCTTTTGAAGCCCGGCAAACCTTCGCTCGGCCTCAAGGCTTTCTTGGATATCAAACTCGACGAATATTTTCCCGAAATTTATCCGTTCAAGAATTCCTGGGAAACGCTTGGAATCGTTCTCGACAACATGGTAGCCTTGCGCGACACCTTGCCCGAGGCGCAGGCGATGGAATTTGCCTTTGCCGCCCTCTTGTGTGGCTCCGCTGAAACTTCGCTCAAGTTCCTGGAACGCATCACGAACGAAACGCATTTGCTCAAGATTGTGCCTCCGCTTTTGAAGGCTTACCAAGAGCTGGATATGGCAATCGTAAACGACGCTCCGGCACTCCGCCGCCTCGCTGTAAAACTCGGCGGTTTAAAGTTGCTCGGCTTGCTCGTAAAATGCACTCCCCGCGAATTCTATGCGGGCTCCACAGCCGATGGCGAATGCTTTGCCGACAAGTTCTGGAATGCATCAAACGGACTGGATTTGATTGAAAACGCCCCGCAACCTTACCTGATGGGTAAAATGCTCATGGATATGGGCGTCAAGCCGGGCAAGCAGATGGGCGAAATTATCAAGAAGAGTTTCGAACTCCAGCTCGACGGCAAAATCAAGAATGCCGAAGAGGCAATCGCTTGGGCGAAAAAGATGTGTAATGTTTAATGTGGAATGTGTGAGATTAATTACACACTTCACATTTCACATTGGATTATTTCCACCTGAACATGCCGGTAATCCCTGCGGGCACGGCAAACACAATCATCGGAACCTGGATGATTTCGGTGGGCAAGAACGCAAGCATCTTGCGCTTGGCGTGTAATTTCCACGAAGCAATCATCAGGAATACAAAGTCCACCAGAATCTTGGGCAGAATGCTGAAAATGCACCACTGCCAGGGGCAATCCAAAAAGAGCACGCACCACGGGCTAATGAACATCCAGATGTAGTAGGTGTAAATCAGCGTGAGCATCAAGACGTACGCCTTGCTTTCGTAGTTGGTGCCGTTGCTGCTCCAACGGGCGCGTTGGTTAAAGAGTTGCTTCCAGGTATGCACCGGGGCAGTTTCAATGACCGCGTCTTTATCGAGGTTGTAGCAAACTTTGGTGCCCGGGATTTTCATCATCTTGTGGATGAGCATGTCGTCGTCGCCGCTCGAAAGGTTCACCAAGTCGCCGAAACCGCCCACGGCAAAGAACAAATCCTTTTTGTAGGCAAGGCAGGCCGCGCTCGCCACAATGGGGTGTCCCCAGCTGAATCCGGCGGCTTCCATGGCGGTGTAGCCCAAGGTTTCGAGTTTCTGGTACAGGTGCGGCATGGTACGGCTGCCGTTATTCTGCTTGGGGCCCTGCACAATGCAAATGCCGTCGTTAAAGCGGCCTGCCATGGCGGTAATCCAGCTCTTGCGCGGAATGCAGTCGGCGTCCATGGTCAAAAGCACTTCGTACTTTGCAATCTTGAATGCGCTTTCTAGGGCGCGCTTCTTGGGGCTTGCGATTTGCGGTAAATCAGGCGAAAGGCTGAGTACCCTGAATTTCGGGTGGGTGGCCGCGAACTTTTCGAGAATTTCCTTGGTGGAATCGGTCGAACGGTCATCGACACAAATCACTTCCCACTCACCAACGTAATCCTGCTCGGCGAGAGCTTCCAGCGTGCGCTGCGCGAATTCTTCTTCGTTGCGCATGGGCACGACTACGGTGACGCTCGGGGTGGCCTTGGGCCCTCTGTAACGGTGTGTGCGAATCACTCCTATTATGAAAAATAGGAACAACAATACGTACAGCGCAGTAAGGCATGCAATGATAATACCACCCATGTGCTTAAAGTTAGAAAAATCGGAATTCGGATTTCGGAATTCGGAATTGTATTTTCTAATTTTTAACTCTGAACTCCGAATTCTGAATTCATAAGTATGATCCATCCTTCTGCATTTGTAAGCCCGCAAGCCAAAGTTCACGATTCTGCCGTTATTGGTCCGTGGTGTTTGGTAGATGCCGGTGCCGAAATTGCCGAAGGAGTCATCTTGGAGTCCCGCGTGCATGTGTACGGCGGGGTATCGGTCGGCAAAAATACGCATGTCTATGACGGTGCCATTTTGGGCGGCCCTCCGCAAGATCTAAAATATGCGGGCGAACCCACCCGGCTCGAAATTGGCGAAAACTGCACCATACGCGAATATTGTACGCTCAACCGTGGCACGGTACAGGGCGGCGGTTGCACACGCGTCGCAGACCATGTCTTGGTGATGGCCTACTCGCATATCGCCCATGACTGCGACATTCGAACAGGAGTCGTCATTGCGAACAGTTGCCAGTTGGGCGGCCACGTGCGCATCGGCGAATATGCGACCATCGGTGGCGTGACTGCAATCCAGCAGCGCAATCAAGTCGGCGCCTACGCTTTTGTGGGTGGCACGCACAAGGTGGACCGCGACGTTCCCCCATGCACCAAGGCGTCGGGGAACCCCATCCGCTACGGCGCCTTGAACCTGCACGCCCTGCGCCTGCATCCCGAAAGTTTCCCCGAAGAGCGTGTCCAGAATTTGCAGCGCGCCTACCGCGAACTGTATCGCGGCACGCGCCCCACTGCCGAAGTTATCGAAGAACTCAAAAAAGGCCCGGAACCTTTGTTCCAAGCCTTCTTTGACGAGCATTGGGGCGGCACTCTCGTTCGCCCGTAAAAAGCCTTATTAAAGTCCGAATGCTGCAGGGAAACCTTCGTACCAGGTGGCTTCATTGCGGTCGTAGGCTTCGAATCCGCCGACCTTCGTAAAGCCCCAGTAGTGCCAAGACATGTCCAGGCTTTCGGCAATTTCAATCGACTTTTCTGCCCACTGGGCCTTCATTCTTGCAGACGGGAGAACGCCGTCGGCGTCGCATTCCCTGGAGTTTGCGAAGTCGCCACCGCCCGAAATACCGAATTCACCCATGTTCATGGGAATGTGCCCGCCATTTACGTCTGGATAAAGAGCCGTTGCCTGCTTGACATAAGTCTGAAGGTCGTACATGGCGTTGTTGGCGTAGGCGGCGTCGCCCTTGCAGGGGTAGCTGTGCCCTTGGTGGCTATAGCCGAAGGGTTCGTAATAATGGCCGGAATAAATGATGTTGCCGTCTTGCGGCAAGTGCAGTATATTCAAGTCGGCAAATTTGGCGGCGTGGTAAGATTCGAACATGATTGTCTTTCCGGGTGCCGTAGCGCGAATTACTTTGTATGCGTCGTTCAGGAGTTCGTCCACCATTTGTGCGTTTGCGATGGTGGGTTCGTTCAGGATCTCGAAAACAAGCATGGAGTCCGGAGCGATAGCGTCCAGCTCGGCTGCGACTTGTGCCCACAACTGCAAGAAATGTTCCTTTTCGGCGTTGTAGGCAGCCGGATCAGAACTGAACTTGTTACCGGCGTTGTTCAATTCCACGTAGTGGTGGAAGTTCACGACGACAGCGAGGCCTTGCGCCAAGGCGAGCTTGATATCTTCTTTTACGCCTTCAAGACGTTCGGGATCGACGGTATGCGTGCTGTAGTCGGAATTCTGCTGCCAACGAACCGGGAGACGGACGGAGTTGAAACCCGTTTTCTTGATTACGGCAAAATCATTGTCTTCGATGCAGTTGCCCCAGCTGCAATCCAGCGAGTTGCCCTGAGAATCCCAGGAGTTTCCCAAGTTGATTCCCTTGCCGAGGCGCTTGTTCATGGCGCGGCCTTTGGAATAGTCAACGGCGATTACCTGGTGTTCAGGTTCTTCTGGAGTCGGCTCCACGGCTTTGTGGCTGCTTTCGCTAGAACAGGCGGAAAATAGAACGCTGCCTGCGAGCGCAAGAGCTAACGAATAGGAGTGCGGAAATTTCATAAAGACCTCTATATTAGGCAATATCTTGGTTGTAAAATAAAATTACACTTTTTTTACGGATTGGACAATCTGTAGTAAAAATAATGTGTTTACTTACGAAAACGCGAAAAATAGCGAAAAATAAGAAATTTGGGGAGAATTTACCCCACTTCAACCTTTTTTTTGCAAAACAGCGCCTCCGAACCCCTCAAAAACAAGTTATATTGTACCCGTCCGTATCTGGAGAATTTTAGATATTATGAAAGCAAATCCGCATAAAGCAAGCTGGGTGTGCGCCTTGGGCGTACTCCTTTTAGCGTCTTTCTCTTTTGCTGGTTATGGTTTTAGCGACTATCGCGACCGCGACCAGTCCCGTTTTGTCACTAAACAGGCGAAGCCGTTCCGACCCGACAAAGATGTCGTGTCCGTCGTGATGCGTGAAGCTATTCCGCGTGGTGGTGGATATACCTACCAGTACCCGCGTGAAAACCCCGAACCGGTACTTACGGACAAGTATGCCATGGAAGGAGCCCTTTCCATGGAAATTGAACTTATCGCAAGCGACTATTCCGGTGTGGCTATTTGTATTGCCGGTTCTGTCGACTTGACTCCGTATTTCGAAGAAGGTGTCCTGGAATTCTGGATCAAGGGTGCCCAGGGCGGCGAAAACGCCTTGTTCGTGCTCGTTGATGACGGCGTGAAGAGCGGTGGCGAATCCCTGCAGGTGAAGCTCCGTTCCAAGAGCCTTGGCGAAATCACTACGGAATGGAAACACTTTAGCATTCCCCTCAAGTTGTTCGGTACGACTGGTGTGTACTGGGATGCCAAGAATACCCGCGAAGTCATGTTGCCGTTTAGCTGGAGCAACTTCAAGGGATTCCGTCTCGAAGTCCGTAAAGACGAAAACGAGTCCTTCAAGGTCTGGATTGACGATATCGTGATCAAGAAGCACGGTAAGGCTTACGAAGGTCCGATGAACTATCCGTTCCGCAACGAGATTTAAGAGGATTTTATGCGCAAATTACCTACACTATTTACGACTCTGCTTTGCTGCACGTCTTTGGCCCTGGCCCAGATGGACGACGAAGTGTCTTCTACCGAAGAATTCGAAGAATCCGCTCCGGCCGTAGAAGAATCCGCTCCCGCTGCTGAAGAAAGCTCCGAAGAATCTGTTGCGGAAGCATCCGAATCTGAACCGGCCGCAGACGAATCTGCTGTCGAAGAAGCTCCGGCAGAAGAACCTGTCGAAGAAGCCGCTGCCGAACCTGAACCGGCAGCTGAACCCGAACCGGTAGCCGAAGAACCTGCCGCTCCCGCTCGCGACCTTGCGACTCCGGCCGAAAAGGCTCCCTACCAGCCGCTCGTCGTGAACGCCTCCTCGCATCTTGATCCCAAGACGCAGATGGCCAACGTGGAAGAAGGTCTCGATACCCTTGCCAACAACATGGAATCGACCATTATGGGTAAGGACGATCTTCCGATGGCGGTTTCCGGTTACTTGGCCTTCCGCTTGAAGAACTTCCACTATTCCGATGTTAGCCCGTGGGCCAAGAACGACATGGCCCGTACCTCGGTGGACGCCGTGCTCAACATGAACATTGTGGCCATGCCGAACTCGTACATGACCCTCTGGACGAACATGAGCTTCCCGTTCGACCTGTCCGGTCTCTATGGCAACAACCTTGCCAAGCACCCGACTCAGGTTCCTGGCAACAAGGACGAACATGTCCTGTATGACCACTCCACGGACTACTACTCCACGACCGTGAACGAAGAAATGAACTTCGGCGTGGACATTCGTGCAGGCGTCTTTGGCGCTTACGTGACCGCCGGTGGTGTTATCTGGGCAAACGCTTCTCCGCTCACTATGTGGGAACGTGAAACCAACCCGCGCTTCGCTTGGCAGTATGAACTGTTCGAAGACGAAAAGACTGTTTCTACCTACTATAAGGAAAAGGTGTTCAAGCCCGTCAAGGAAGGTGGCCGTGCATTCTGGACCAACCGCAGCTTCGGTGGTGTGTTTGCCAACGTCTACCAGCTCCCGTTCAACATGAAGGCCCAGTTCCTCGTGTCCCAGCCGGCCGACGCCGACATCGGTACCCGTGACGGTCTGCGCATGTACGGTGGCCAGCCTGGCGTACTTGAAATGTCCGGTACTTACGACTTCCGCGGTTCCATTTACCATGGCCGTATCGCCAAGGAAAAAATTGCGGACAACCTGACTCTCGGCTTGAACTACATGGGCGTCATCTTTGACGACGACATCATTTACGAAGACGAATTCCGTAACCAGTGGATTAAGTTCTCCGATGTCGGCCCCACGATCCTCAATACGCATGTCGCTTCTATCGACGTCAAGGGTAACGTTACTCCGAAACTCTACTTGATGGCCGATGTGGCCCTCAGCATGACGGACTCTGTCCGCTTCTACCAGACTGCCGATGCCGCTAACTACAGCGAAGCAAACGTCAGTAGTGGTTACCTCCCGGATGCTAACGAATCCAAGATGAATACCCCGCAGGTGGGTGTTTACGTGAAGGCCCAGTCCAAGTATGTCGAAGGCTGGCCCATGACGGTCGAAGCGATCTTCCTCCCGAAGGATTTCTACTCTCCGTATTCTTTGAGCAACCCGTCCCGCTTCAACAGCTGGCGTAAGGACGAAGCCTACCTGAACGGTGGTTCTCTCCGCTACACCCCGAACATGGCCGGCCTCAACTTCAAGTTGGAACCGACCTTCAACCGTGGCTACTTTGACTTGCAGTACGGTTTGCATCGCCAGATCGAAGACGGTCAGGATGTCATTTTCTTCAACTACCGCTTGAACGGTCGTAACATGTGGGAATCCACGAATTCCTGGACCAAGCACAAGCCTCTGTTCGTGGCTGACTCCGGTAACGCCGATGGCGCTGCCTACGTGGCCCGTACCGGTACCATGGTTGGTTCCGACAGGGGTATCAAGCAGTATCGCCAGCAGGGCGGTCTCTATGGTGGAACTTGGGAACTCTGGGAATCTTTCGTTGCCTACGAAAGCACCGAACAGATTGAAAAGGGTGAAGTTCCGTCTCACACCAAGTGGTCTTCTTACCTCTCCTTCATGGGTGGCTATGATATCGGTGGCTGGTTCGGTACCGACCGCACGATCATGATGACGGGCTACGCCGCAATCTCCGGTCTCTCTACGACGATCGCCCCGATTGCCTACAGCGAATCCCAGAAGGACATGCTCTTGTGGAGCTTCTACGGTCACTTTGAACCGTCTGTCGCTGTGACCCCGACCTTCCACATGGTGGGTGTTCTCGGTCTTGAAACCTTCCGCGCCGAAAACGCTTATACGGCCAAGGAAGTATCCCCGAACATTTCCAAGACCTCTAGCCTGATCAACAGCTTTACTTCTCTGTACTACGAAAAGGCCCCGATCAACTACCTCGAAACCGCAATCGGTATCGGCTTTGACTGGGACTTCGCCGATCGCGCTGGTCTGCACGTTCGCTATAAGTGGATGACTCATTCCGACGAAGCGATTTCGGTTAATGACTGGCATTCCCACTACATTTCTGCCGAAGCTAAGGCTTGGTTCTAATAGGGGGTGCAGAACATGAAAAAGATTATGAATATGAAAAAGACTTTTGCCGCCATTCTTGCCGCCTCCATGGCCGCTTCTGCAGCTACGGCTGTAGAAAATCAGGAATTGCTCGAGAGCAAGGTAGATTCCATCAACGCCAAGCGCGGTCTTGAAATCACCGGTGCCATTCGCGCGGTTGCCCAGTCGTCCAGGTTCGAAACCGACAACGATTATTCGGGTCTCAACCACATGCCGAGTGTCGAAAAAGACGAATTCGTGACTGCTGACATTAACTTCGGTTTCCGCCCCTGGGAAAATGTGCGTGCAAACGCAATGGTACGCCTGGGCGCCGGCATGCAGGAATACTTCGCTTCTGCCGCAAAGACCGTCTCGGTCGCATGGCTCAATGTCGAAGGCAATCTGGATGATTCCTTCTACTGGGTCGTCGGTGATTTCCGCCAGCAGTACTCTCCGCTGACGTTGTTCTTGCCGAGCCTCGATATCATGTACGAACCGCAGATCTTTGCCCGCAAGCGTTACATGGCCGAACACGAACAGATGATCGAAGGCAACCAGCGTAACCTGCAGGGTGTCAACCTCCAGTTCCGTAAGGATCTCGGTTCTGCCCTTGGTCAGGTCCGTGCCGAAGGTTTGTTCGCCCGTATCAACCGTACCGCGGTCTTGGACCTCGGCGGTGCCGAAGGCAACATCATGCCTAACGAACATGTCTGGGGCGCCTCCCAGGCAGCCAACATGGACAAGTTCCTCTTGGCCGGTAACTTCGAACTCCTGCCTGTCAATCGCAATGTCTACGTGGGTGTGACTCCCATGTACATCTTCGATAACGAAGACAGCTATTCCTACACTTACCGTCATCCGAAAAATAACTACACGAACCCGTATGAACGCGAATCGATCAACCCCTACGAACTCAACCCGCAGAAGACTTTGGTCGTAAGCGGTCGCTTGGGTGCCGACGTGGCCTCGCTTATGGGGAACAACAACCTGATTCTCGATGTGACTGGCGAATTCGCGATGTCCAACGACAAGGTTTATACGGCCGACTCTTCTTACGCTCTCCAGTACGACGAAATGGGTAACCTGGTCGGACTCGCCTTGAACGAAGATGAAAAACCTTATGTCGCTCTCGACAGCTTCCATACCGAAGACCTGAGCGGTACGGCTCTCTTGGTCAATGCGAACGTGGGCTACAAGAACGAAACCTTCGGTGCCCGCCTTGGTGTCGACTTCGTGATGAACGACAGCAACTGGTTCAATAACCTCGCTCAGTCTCCGCGATTCTTTGCCCAACGCATCCAGAACTCCGATAAGGACGGTCAGACGGTCAAGTTCGGCGTGAACTCTCCGCTGTATTCTTCCTTTGACGCTCTCTATAATTTCGACCCGAAGTTCAGCCCGGTGGCAACGACTCTCGGTACCGACGATAACGCATTTGCCGGTTCCGATGTCGAAAGCTACAGCATCGCTAACTACAACAAGAATTCCTGGACGACCAACGTCTTCACGCGCAACCAGCTCGCTTTGATGGAAACGCTCTATGACCCGGCTCTCCAGCTTGCCTTGCCTAACGGCCTTGCTACTCCGAACCGCATGGGTGCCCGTGCTACCTTGACCGGCAATTTCAAGGACTTTGCCGAAGTCCAGGGTATGTTCAGCATGTTCAACCAGGTCAAGGGCCTGAAGGTTGTGAAAGACGACCATATGGGCAACGTTTCGACCATCAGCTACAAGGCTGCAAACTACATGGAATTCGGCGGCGGCGCCAAGGTCGACATCTTCAAGATGATTGGTTTCACGAAGCCGCTTGAAATCTCCGGTTCCTACAAGCATTCCGAACGTTCCTTGGAAACCGATTTCATGGCAGCGCTTGGCGCAGCTGAGCTGAAGTCCGAAGTAAAGTCCGACTTCATCAACGGCGGCCTCTACGTGCAGTACCTGCCGCGTCTCGGCGTGAATCTCGGCGTGCAGATGATCAATACGGAATACACGAATACGTCTAATGCGATTACGCAGAATGCTCCCTTGCTGAAGGGTATGCAGATGCAGTGGATGGTCGGCCTCGACTACAACATTGCTCCTAACGCATGGCTCGCCGTGAACTTTGGTATGATCAATGTCGAAAACGAATACAATACCGGTCTCCTTGTCGCCGGCGCCGTCGACGGCTCCCCGAACCTGCCGGATTATTACGATGTAAAGAAGGATGCGACTGGAATGTTCAAGCATGAATTCTCGCAGATGCTCCTTGAAGCCTCCATTAACGTGGAATTTTAATGGGAGGGTGTAAGTATGATGTTCAATAAGAAAATTTCCGCTTTCGGTCTTACTTCCGCAATCCTCTTCTCTGCTGCAACGGCCTTTGCCGAAGGCGAGAGCGTGGAAGCCCAGCAGACTTCTTTGCTGCAGAAGCTTGACTCTCTGAACGCCGCAGTTTTGGGACTTAAACTCAACGGAAACATCAAGGCAGGAGGCCTTACCTCCATGGCCAAGTCCGACCAGTTCAGCGATGATTCTCCGACTCAGGAAAACCAGGCTTATACAGACGCTAACCTGGTGCTCACGGCACGCCCGAGCTCTGAAACCCAGATCCACTTGGAACTCCGCCTGCACAAGGATTGGCAGAACGCTTTTGACGAAAACAACAATCCGGTGATTGGCCACTGGTTCAGCTACGATGGCTCTATCTTGAACAAGCACCTGGATTTCAACCTGGGTTACATGCGCGTAGGCTTTACTCCCTACACCTTGTACACTCCGCAGCAGAAACTGCTCCAGGAACCCGAAATCTTTGCCCAGAAGCGAGTCGAAGCTTTGGCCATGCGTAACCTCGATACCACGAGCAACCGCCTGATGCAGGGCTTGAACGCCGACTTCCATAGCGGCAATGTCGGCCCCTTCAGCGATATTCATGCTCAGGCAACGGGCGCCCGTATGCGCAACACTGCCAAGAAGTATGACCAGGTGTTCTTCGACTTCGATTTCTCTGACCGCTACTTCTACGGCCTGCGTCTCGGTGCCGACGCCTTTGGCGCACACTTGGGCGTGAACTACACCGATGTGTTTGACCGCGAAAAGAGCCGTCGCTCCCGCGCTATCGCTAAGTCCGACACCGTGTACTACGAAGACAACGCAGTGGTTTCTGCTGAAATCGGTTTTGATTCCAAGGAACTGCTTTCAAATCTTCCGGTTTCCTTCGGCTTGAACGGCGAACTTGCCAAGAGCTGGTGGAGCGTTGACCGCGACTACGTCAGGGACTACAAGAAGCAGGAATACGCTCTTACCGAATTCACCAGCAAGATGGATCCGGCTATCACGAACCCGATGGATACGTCCTTCATTTACATCAAGGTTTCTGAAAGCACCAAGCAGGAAGAAGTCCATGAAGAAGAAATTTTCAAGGACGACGGAATGGCCTTCTATGTGGAACCGTTCGTGAACCTGGATATTGCTGGTATCGAAGGTTCCATCAAGGTGATGTACTTGCAGAACGATGAAAAGTTCTGGAGCGAAATGGCTTCTAGCCCGGTATACCGTGGCGGCACCTCGGTGCTGAACGCTAATGCCCTGTTCAAGGACGCCAACTACACTAGCCTGGTTGATGAATTCGGCATGGCTAGCCTCGAAAACATGTACCTGGCCGTGTACAATTCCAATCCGCTCAACGCAACGAACCTCATGACGTCTTATTCCAAGAACGCCTTGACCGACGATGCGGAATCCAACAACATGTACTCTCGCCTGTTCAACAACTACAAGAGCGCCCACTTCTATCGCAACGGCTACAATGCCGATGTCCTGAAGCGTCTTGAACTTGCTGACCAGAACAAGGCCTTGTTCCTGATGGATCCGGCAAATGACATGTCCCTGCCTATGGGTGTTGCAACTCCCGACCGCAAGGGTTTGAATGTCAATGTCGACCTCAACTGGAACAGCGCAGTTGAACTGAATGCGATCTTCGGCATGATTTCGACGGTCTCTTCCGATGTCGAAGAAATCAAGTACACGCGTTATGGCGCAGGCCTCGGCGTGGATGTCGGCCGCATTGCGGGTCTCGATCGCAAAATCAAGGTCCAGGGCTCCTACGACCACAGCGAAGAAGACAAGGGTTTCCAGCGTAAGAACGACCGCATCATGGCCGGCTTGAACGTAGATGTCGTTGGTCCTCTCGCTCTCCTTGCCGGTTACCAGATGTCTACTCGCGAATTCGGCATCGCTTACCCGGTGTCCGGTTCCGCCTTAATCAACAAGGCCGAAGAATCCTTGCTCCTGGCTGGTCCTCGAGTCAAGATCGCTCCGAACTCCTACCTTTCTGTCCAGTACGGTTTGCTGACGGACAAGGTGACGTTCCAAACAATCGACCTTGCTACCGGCGCTCCTGCTAATCAAGAACTTTCTATCGACAAGAACGTTATCATCGCCGACGTGACGGTGAACTTCTAAGAGGTGTGCAATGAAAAATTTTAAGCTTTTATTCTCTGCTGCGGTTGCCTCTGCTCTTATCGGCTGCTCCTCTATGGATGTTGACGACGAAGAGGCCTTGGCCGGAAACTTCCCCGCAGATTTCAGCGATGCTGCTTACATTCAGCTGCACCCTGAATTGGTCCGTGTCCAGATTAAGGATTTTGTGGCAAGCTACAATTCGAAACTTGCCGATGCCGCCAAGGCAAATGGCACTCAGGCTGTTTTTGATTCTACAAAGGAAGCTGACGTTGCCAAGTATGCCGACAATACGGAAATGCTCCACACGATCATGGTCTCTACCCAGCTTGGCGGCTTTACCGAAGCTGACTGGGAAAAGGACTGGGCCGGTGGCACTAAGGATTCCGTTTTCGCAAGCGAAACGAAAAGGGACACCTTGATACTTGCGATTGACGACTCTACCGACGCTGCGGCCCCTGTTGTAACCCTTGTTTACTTTGGCGTAAAGAAGGGTGCTGTAACCGGTAAGATCGACTATGCAGAAGATGGCACGACCATTACTGCAGTTCATGGCTACAAGACATGTGACAAGACCGCTTGCTCTGATACTGTGGATATTGAAATCACCGAAAAGATGAGCTTCAATAAAAAGGGTACCAAGGCTGAAACGGATACCTTGAAGATGGACACCATCTCGGTGCCGACTGCAGGTGCGATTTCCACCGCACACATGAAGGTTTTGAACCAGTTGAACTTCTACGGTGTTGACGACGACTTGACGATGCTGCAGAGTGTTGCTATCGATACGTTCGCCATTTCTTACCAGTACGTCATGTTCGGTAAGGCTCATGGCTGGGCTTATCGCGCCTGTACCGAAGCTGAAAAGGCCAACCCGGTGAAAACCGAGGTTTATCCGGCAACCAAGCTTTACTGCGACGACAATGGTCAGATCCGTGAAATTAACTAGGGCGAGGTGAAATTATGAACATTAAATCGATTCTTTTGACTTTTGCTCTTGGAGCTGCGGTTACTGCCCAGGCTGCCGCCGACAAGGTGGTTGGATTCTACCCTTACTGGAGCCAGTATTCTCAGTTCTATCCGAAGGATATCCGCTACAACTTTGTGACCGACATTCACTATGTCGGCCTCGCAGCCGGTGAAGACGGCTCGGTCGCCTTTGCTGACGAAAACGACGCCGAAAACTTCAAGACGCTTGTGCAGATGTCCAAAGACAACAACGTGAAGTTGATTGTCTCCGTGGGTGGTATCGAAAACGAAGGCAACTTGAAGGCTATCGCTTCTTCCGAAGAACTTTTGCCGACTTTCGTTTCGAATGTCTCTAGCTGGCTTTCTGCAAACGGCGGCGACGGCGTGGAAGTGGACTGGCAGAACCTTACGGCAGAAGATGCCGAAGATTACGCCAAGTTGCTGAATGCCTTGGTCGATGGCCTTTCGGGCTCTACGGTGACCGCCGTGATTTATCCGGCTGCCGGCATGGATGCCTACAAGGCAGACGCTCTGAACCGCCTCGCTTACGTGGACGTGTTCATGGCCGACCAGATGACCGAAGACAATTCCTCCGTGGTCCCGAACCAGAGTGCTAAATCTGTCGAAGAAACCTTGGATGCAGTGAAGGGCGCCGGCGTGAACGGCGACTTGCTCGTGCCGGTAATCTTCCTTTATGGCAAGACTTGGAGCGGTGCCAAGGGCCTCGGAACTTCTCACCAGGGTACGGGTAGCGGTAACGAAGGTTATGTGTCCTACGCCGAACTCATGGGCAAGTTTGATTCTCCGGAATACAAGGTGACCTTCGATGCTTCTTCCAAGTCCGAAGTGGCCGTGAGCGATGCAGAAACCATCGTGTTCATGGGCATCCCTTCTGTGAAGGCAGTGGCCGAACAGGTCAAGAGCGAAGGCATGGCCGGTGTTGCGGTCTATGACCTCTCCCAAGACCATCACGAACCGATCGTCTCGCTCCTCGTGACCATCGGCTTGCAGCTCCGCCCCGAAGTCAACTACAAGGCTAAGAAGAAGTAATCCTTAGTTCGCTGGGAAAGTTCTTTAGGACCTCGCTCGAAGCGGGGTCTTTTTTTATGCGGTAGTAGCCGGGTACAGTAATCTTCTTGGCAACACGTCGTTCTTCTGGTATATGCCTGCGCTACGCTGCTTATTCGATGTGTTGCGTGGGCAAGAACCCTTGTCATAAATCGCCTGCAATCGCCGTCTATGAGTGAATGGTTAGGGCTTCGTGTTGTTTGTTGCGTTGCGCCTGCTATAATTGCAGACTGTCATGGCACAGTATGGTTGCCGGCAATATGCGTTTAGGCAATATGCGCTTGCTGTATGCAGCAATACAATGTGCGTAAAAATGAGGGCAAAAAAAATACAGGCTAATTGCTTAGCCTGTATTTAAAATGTACTGTGCTTTAGTTCGCGGGAACTGGATTATTCAGCCTTGTTCCACTTGACGTTCAGCTGCTTGATGTCCTGGGTAATCACGATCAGGTAGGAACCGGTCGGGACATTGGCGAGAGACATCGTTGCGTTGTTGCGCATGGTCTTGGAGAGAACCTTCTGGCCCGTCACCGAGAATACGTCCACGTTGATGTCGCCAGCATCGCGAGAGCCTACGCTCAGCATGGACTTGGCGATAGTGGCGTGCAGAGGCAGGACCTTGTTCGTCTTGAGAATGCCAACGCCAGTATCCGGCGGAACGACGACCGGTTCAGAGCTGTAGTATTCGTCCTTGTTCACAGCCTGAGAGCTGTCGCCCACGATTACCGTAATGCTCTGGTGGAATTCCTGGTAGTTGTCTGCTTCTGGGGCGTTGGCGGTAATGCGCACGATAGCGTTCTGGTTGCCGGCGGTAAGGCCGTTACCACTCTTGGTCACGTAAGGAGAGGACTCCTTGCCGTTGAAGGTGTAGGTAACCTTGGTGTGGTACATCGTGGTGTCCGGGACCAACTTGGGTGCGCTTGCTCCGAAGGCGAGCGTAGTGTTCTTGAAGTTGTTGGTCATCTTGTTGGTAGCCTTGGTGAAGGTCACCGTGATGGTGTCGTTCAGAGCGCCAAAACCGGTGGCTGCCGGAGCGGTTCCGACAATCTTTGCCGTACCGAAGCCCTTGAACTCGAACATGGTGACCTGCTTGCCGCTCTGTGTGTTAGAGCAGGAAGAAGAAACGCAGGAGGCCTTCTTGACCGTGACGATTTCAGGGTTGAGAGAGGTGATGGTGAAGGTGGATCCTTCAAGAGTCTTGGTTTCCGTTGTCAGAATCCATTCCTTGAGGGTCTTGTCGTCTTTCTTCGAGTAAGAGATTGCGCGGTTGACGTTGCAGGTACCACTGTAGTTGCAAGACAGATCCTGGAAGTTCGGAATAGTCTGCTTGGGAATAGCCGTCACCTGCACCACGGATTGCGAACCGTCGTTAGCGGTCATGATGACGTAACCAGCGCTCTTGACATCGCCGGTAGAGGTCACGACGCCTTCGTTGCTGGACGAGTAAGTACAACCGGACTTGAAGGCGCTTGCGACGCTAGATTCGGATTCCTTGACCGTCGTAGCGTTAAAGGAGCAGGACCCGCTCTTCAGGGTTTTGGCAAGCATGCTCGCCCAGTCGCGTTTGTGCTTTGCAAGGTACGGCTGGACCAACTTGCCGGATGCACTGTAGCTTGCGCTATTGAGCTTGCCGATAGTGTTTAAATCTCCGTCGGAGCCTCCATCGAATATGGCTGAAGTTTCTTTCTTGCCATCGGTTGCGTATTGGCTACCGACAGCGCGCAGACTCCAGTTACAGTTACTGATGTTGTTCTGGTCCATGAAGCTCATCCATTCCTGGGTGCTGCCGCTGCTCGGGCTGCCAGCACCGTCGGCATTGGTGGTGCCCCATTCGGTAATGAACACGGCGTTACCGGAGCTCTTGGCCTGGGTAGCGCGTCCACCGTAGGTTCCGACACCATGGGTGCCTGCATAGAAGTGGAGCACGTAGCCCACGTTCGTGCCGCTGACGCCACCGTACTGGGTCATCTGAGACCAGCTCGGGGTGCCGACCAGCACCAGGTTTTCGGTGCTTGCGCGAATACCGGGGATAACGGCATTGGCATAGCTCTGGATCTGGCTCCAGCCCTGGTTCACGGGTTCGTTAAAGATTTCGTAAATGACGTTAGGAACGTCTTTGTACTTTTCCGCCATCTTCTTGAAGAAATCCTTGGCGATGCTTTGTTCGCTGTCGGCGCGGTGGCTGTGCCAGTCGAGAATGATGTAGATGTCGTTTTCGATAGCGGCTTCCACCATTTGGTCGATCGTGGTCATGTATCCTTCGGGTGCGCCCGCATAGGAATAACTCTTGTCGAGGGCATTGCTAGTACCGCCATTGCTGTCGTAATAGTTAATACCCATGGCGAAACGGAAAACGTCCATGGGCAGGTTTTCGGCTGCCCAGCTAATGACGTTCTTGTTGTAGTAGGGTATACCTGTAGCGTCGGACCAGAAAAGGCTCATGCCGCGGATCACGGCTTCTTCGTTGTTCTTGGAACCGATGATTTTACCACCACTGGTGTGAAGTGCTCCGTAGTAGCTTACGGGGCCAATACGTTTTGGGGTTGCATTTGCTGCAGCGGCCATTGCAGGAATGGCTGCGAAGGCGAGCAGGCAGGGGAGTAATTTTGTAGCTTTCATGAGTTTTCCCTTATAGATTCCCATACTTTTTCCCATCGATGTTAAAGATACCTTAATTACGGAGAAATTGGGGCTATTAACCCTTAAAATAATGTTTACCTGCGAATACGGAGACTTTTTTGGATGCCTTCGCCCTTGATTTGGGCGATGTAGTTGCCCTTGGCGTGAACAAGCTGGTCAATAGCCAGGGAACCGGACTTCTGGAGGCCCGTCGAGGCGATTTTGTTGCCGTTCATGTCGAAGATTTCGAGCTTGGCGTTGCCTGGCATATTGCTGAAAACGATGTTTTTGCCCTGAATTTGGGCATTTTGGGCGTTTACGGCACGTTTGGGGCTAATGGCGTCGAAATTCCCGTTCGTAAGGCGGGTAATCACCTGACCCTGGGCGTCCAGGAGCTCGAGGGCGTAAATGGTGATGGCACCGAAGCCGCCCTTGCTCATTTTGGGCTCGAATTTGAGTCCGCGGACAGCCTTCATGACCATATCGCGGTCGTTTCCGCCGCCGCTTACCCAGGAGGGCGTTACAAACTTGTCTTTCAGGTAGTCTTCGTAGCTATAACCGAAATCGTTTTCGGTGACACCGATGTTCACGGTCGTGCCTTCGGCTGACGGGTGCAAGAAGAACCCGGGTTCGCCCCCTTCGTTTTGGTCAATGATGGTCTGCTGGTCCAAAATGGCCAAGCGGATAACGCCCTGGCTCGTGTAGGTGAGCCTGATGGCGGCAAGGTCGGAGAGGTCGTAGTAACCGTCCTGCTTGTCGAAAGAAAGGGCGACCCCTGCAAAGGGGTAAATCAAGTCGGCACCGGCTTCGTAGGTGGGTTCGGAGGCGATTCGCATTTCGGCGCTCACGATGTATCTGCCATCGGCCATCTTGTAAACGCCCGAGCTGCCGGAATCGGGAACCATGACCGTGACGCCGTACTTGTCGGCGTAGGTGCCCCAGTTTTCGTAACCCCATACGGCTGCGCCGGAATTGACCGGCATCAAGGTGGCGTTCGGGGCGGTTGGCATGCGGGTCTTGGTCAGGGTGTACTTGGTAAGCCCCGTCATGTCGTATAGGTTGGGCATGTTGCCGCTCATGGAGAGCATGTACAGAATATTGAGCGTGGCGGGGTAGTACTTTTCGCCCTTGTAGGCGCCGGCCTTCTTAGCGCCTTCGGAGTTTGCAAGAACCGTGTAGACGGATTCCAGGTAATTCTTGGGGTCGTCTGCCGAACCCATGGCGAGTCCGAGGCCCCCGACATAGGTAGATGTGGTAAAGAAGGCGTAGGGGCAGCTTGCTCCGTCAAGAGAGTAGCCCGGCCAAATCATATTGGCGTCGCCGTAAGTCGATTTTTCGAGCCACGGGACAATCTTGTCGTTTACCTGCTTTGCTTCCTTGATTCCGTACCAGTTGTAGGCCATGGCCATGCGCCAGGGGGTGCGTGCGGCGTCATCGAAGAATCCGCCCTTGCCGCCCGAAACGGCGGCTCCCGTATTGTCGGCGGCCTTGTGGCTGCTCCAATCGCACCAGTCGGGCATCAGGCCCGAGGTTGCATTCTGGCACTGCGAAAGGTGTTTGAGGTTTGTGCTGACGGCGGTTTCCCAGAAGGAATCTCCGGTGACGTCGGCAAAGAGCTTGAATGCGGCGGGAATCACGTAGCTGGGGTTCAATGCCGGGTTCCAATTGCTGCCGGCCTTGACGCGACCGTCGCTTTCCATGTCCTTGGATTTCATCCAGCTGATAAGGGTCTTGGCGTCGTTCAAGTAGGTGGTGTTGTTCCACTGCTTGGAGGCCATGATCAAGGCGAATGCGGCATCGATGTCTGCGTCAGAAGCTGAACCGTTGTCGGCGTTTCCGTTCTTGTTGTTCACATGCCAGTTCATGCCCGCGGCAGAACCGCCGGCGTACTTTTTCCAGTAGGCCCACAGTTTGTCGAATTCGCTTTGGTGGTCGGCTTGGGTGCTCGACATGTAGACCATAATCATCATGCCGTAGGCAATACCTTCGGACACCGACATTTCGGTACTGTCGTTGGGACTGATGATTCGTGCGGTTCCGTTGCCCATGTCTTCGTACCAGGCACTTTTCCAGTCGTTGAAATGAGTCTGGATGACGTTTGGGTCGACATACGTTGCGGTGTTGCCGTACTTATATGTCATTTGCTGGGGGAATGGGTATTGAGGTGCTGCAAAAGCCTGCGTTGCAAGGAGCGTGGCGATAGATGCTGCAGCAAGCATATTATGTAGAGTCTTTTTAGGCATAGCGGTAAAAATAAGTTTTTTTCTCTTTTTGGCACTTTTATGAAAGAAATAAAAAAGTTGAGCATGTGCCAAGTGTGATGTAGCTAACATTTGGAATTTGAACGAATTTAGGGGGTTCTTGTAAATTTTTGTAGACTTGTTTGCGTTTTTCGCGAAAATTAGGCGTTTATTGCAAGCCTAGTTAACAAATGCCGTAAAATGAGAAAAAATCTTTGACAAGGGGGCGAAAAAAAAGATATATTAAGGGGCAAACCGCTCATTTTGAGCTATCACATTAAAAAAAGAGAGAGAATTATGAACAAGAAAATTCTTACTGCTTCTGCCTTCCTGGCCGCAGCTTCGATGTCTTTCGGCTTCGAAACTTGGATTGGTGACTCTATGGTCTACCAGGTCAACACCGAACTCGACGCCGGTGGCGAAAAGTCCGGTTACTGGTTCAACTACGGTGACGATGCCGATGGTGGTGCTTCCACTGTTACTTGGCCGGTTCCGAAGGGTACTGAATGGTCTAAGGATGCACTCGACCCGATTATCGACCACTGCGCCGGTGTTTGCGGTACTTTCAAGTTGAGCAAGGGTACCTTGACTTATGACCCGTTCGTTGGTATCGGCTTTAACGTTGCCGGTAGCACGGACGCTGATTCTGACGTGATGGTCGCTGCTGACGCTACCGCTATGGGCGGTGTTTGCATCGGTTACTCCGTTGACGTGGGCGCAACCCTCGAAATGGGTCTCGGCGACGCAGAAGACAAGGTTATCGGCTACGATAACCCGTTTGTGACTCTCGCTAAGTCTACTGCCGGTACCGTGAAGGAATTCGCTTGGTCCGGCTTTAAGCAGGCTGGCTGGGGCGACGGCAAGATTACCGGTGAAGAAGCTGCCGCTAAGCTCGTTGCTTTGAAGTTCAAGATCCAGGCTAAGGATGGTACCTCTGGTAGCTTCAACATCATGTCTATCGGTGCTAATGGTGGTGGCTGCGTTACTACGGTTCCGGGTGAAAACGCTATCCGCGCCAAGGCTATCGCTGGCTCTCTCAAGGCTCAGCTCTCTGGCCGCACCCTCTCCTTCGGCAAGACTGTTGCCAAGGCTGAAATCGTGAACCTCCAGGGCCAGGTCGTGATGGCTGCTTCCTCCGTGAAGACCATGGACCTCTCCAAGCTCCAGGCTGGTGTCTACATGGTTCGCGCTGCGGGTCTCTCTCAGCAGATCATGCTGAAGTAATCTTACTTCGGTAAAATCTTAAGAAAAGGTCGCGCATAGCGCGGCCTTTTCTAATTGTATACGAAATTGTGATTTAGACCATACCTATTATAATTTTTGAGGGTTATTTTTCCGTATAGGGGGAATAAAATATATATTTAACTCAAAACTATAAATGAGGCTATTATGCAGATTAAAAAACTTTTAGCTCCGATGTTTGCCCCTCTGGTTTTAAGTGCGGCATTTGGTTTAATGGCTTGTGGCGATGATTCGTCGGCAGCTCCTGCTAATCCGGTTGTAGATCCTTCGACCGCCCCTTCTTTGATTCCGACAGACCCCTCCACGAATCCGTCTGTGAATCCGACGGATCCCAGCACGAATCCGACTGTGACTCCGACCGATCCGACGCCGCCGCCGGTGGTTGTTGATCCGACGGCTCCGTGGACTCCGACGGTGGCTCTTGCCTCTACCGCCAATACGGCTTATCCGGCAACGGTTTACCAGGCTTGGAAGCCTTTCCACTTTGTCACGTTTGAAGAAGAATCTGTTTATTATGCTGACATTGCCCAAGACTATGCGGACATCTTCCTCCCTGAATTTCTGCCTGCGGGTCGTGTCATTTGGTCTTCCCAGACTACGGGCTATTATGCCAAGCAATGCCAAGACAAGAACTCTACTGTTCCTGGCATGAAGGCCCGTGGTTGCACGGTGTCTGAAGGTACGGGTTACGGCATGTTGTTGACCTACTTCAACGGTGATGAAGATGCATTCATTCGCTTGTGGAATTACTCCAGGGCTTATCGTGCGTACAATTCTACATCGACAGTTCCGGTTTATTTGACTCCGTGGATTACGTTCAGTTTCCACTATAACGAAATCGACAATTCCAGCGCGACAGATGCCGACTTGGATATCGCGACTTCGTTGGTGTTGATGTACTACAAGACGCTGAACCAGGCATACCTTGCCGATGCCTTGAATATCATTGGCGCTATTTGGGATCACGAAGTCAACAAGACAAGCCTGCTGCTCTTGTCGGGCGACACTCCCATGTGGGACGGCTCCACGGGCCCGATTGTCTACAACTTGAGTTACTTCTCTCCGGTGGCGCTCCGCTTGTTCGCCATGGTTGACCCGAACCACAACTGGGCTGGCGTGCTTGATGCCATGTATAACTACATGGCTACGGTGCAGGCTGCGGGTACCGGCGTGTTCCCTGACTGGAGCGATGCCGCTGGCGCTGCTGCAAAGCCGGCCAATGGTTCTGCCGATAATACTTACTGGACGTTCAACAAGGAATCGGTGCGTATTCCGTGGCGTATTGCGTGGGACTACTACTGGTTCCAGGATCCGCGTGCTCTCAGTGTGCTGACCACGCTGAATACCTTTATTGTCGGAAAATCCGGTGGCGACCCTTCCAGTGCGGCTCTTGCAATCAACTACTCGTGGGATCCGGCCAAGAAAGATGCTAATACTTCGACAGTTCCGGCCCATTGGCTTTCGGCTTGGTGCGCAACTGGCCTTGGCAACAACCCGGCTTGGCTTGAGTCTTGCACGGCCTTGGTCAACGCGAAGGTCCCGAGCAACAGCGGTAGCAGCTACTTTACCGATATTTTGCTTGGAATGTATAGCGCCTTGCTGAACGGAGCCTTTGTAAGACCGTTTTAAATAGAGATTCGGGGACGGTTATAAGATTGCATTGGCGTAAGCCAGCGTCCCCTCATCGGCATAAGAAGCCCTTGACTAAACGTCAAGGGCTTCTTTTTGTATATTCTACATGTATGGAAAACGATTCTTTGAATGTGGAAAGTGTGGCGGCGGATTCGGTACAGTCTGCTGGTGCTGGCGATAGCGTTGTCGCAGCGCCGGAGATCGAAATGCCGACGCCGGAACAGCTCGGGATTTCGATTTCGGCAGGGCCGCAGGGTGGAATGCCCGCGGTGACCGTGGGCGACACGTTTGAATTTCCGGTGACTGTTTCATGGGGCGTGCAAGGGAGTGCGCTTTTGGTGGTGCCGACGGGCTCGGCGAATGCGAAGGGCCTGACACAGGTGGGCATGTCGCAGGAATCGGCGCGGTCGGTGAAAGACGGCAAGGAAGTCGCCTCGATTACGTTTACCTACAAGATTTTGGCTGCCGATACGGGCGACTTGCATATTCCGGCGATGCGGTTTGAAATTCCGACGCAAATGGGGCAACCGCTCGATTTGCGCAGCGAAAGCGTCGATGTGCGTGTGAATGAGCCTTTTAACCCGCTTCCGCTTGGTGTGGGGCTTATTGTGGCTGTTTGCGTGCTTTTAGCGGGCCTGTGGCGCGTGAAACGCCGTGCTGCCGTGCGAGAGGCCGTTGCGGCGAAAAACGCCGCAGAAAACGCCCTGCGCGAACAAATGCTGGTGCTCAAACAGCGCGTGAATACGGCCGACAGTCGCGAATGGCTCCTGGAGCTCGAAAGCATCTGCAAGGAATACGTGGCCGATAAATTCGGAATGGCCGCCTCCGCGGTCAACCTCGATACGCTTGTAAAAGATGGCAAACTCGAAGGCTGGGAAACCCTTGTAGAAGAATTCGCACACGCCCGCTACGGCGGCGGCAAGCGCGATGGATTCGAGAATCGTGAAACCTGGAAAGGCGCCATGACGCTCATGGGCATTTCCGAGGAAGAAGATTAGCGCTAGAATAGCGCGCGAATTATTCGTGAACCTTTATCGGTATTACCTGGTTGTTCAAGCGCAAAATATAAGAGCCTGAGCAGGGTACGTTTATGAAGTCGTTCGGACGGATTGTCTTTTCAAGAAGCAGGCGGCCCTGCATGTCGAAAAGTTGCGTCTTTGCAACCATGCTGTTTTGGATGCTGATGGTGCGGCCTGCGACATGGATGGCGGGCTTGCTTGTTTTCAAGGTGGCGAGTATTACCGGCTGCTGCGTCGTGTCGATTCCAAGAACGTTATAAAGCTTGGCAAGTTTGCCGTCTTGGGTTAAGAACTTGATGTCCTGGATTTCGATAGAGGCGTAGCCGCCCGGAGTCATCATGGGTTCGAAAGCAAAGCCCTTGACTTTGCCCATGGTTTCTTTTTCTATTTCATGGTTGTCGATCCAGAAGCTTAAGGTTGTAAAATTTTCGCTGGGGTTAATGGGGCCCCCTTTCCAACAGGGAATCCCGAGCCCATCTTCGTTTTTGCCGTAGCAAAGTGCAGAAACTTCGATTACGCCTTGCGTCTTGAGTGTCATGCGGATGGTATCTACATCGCTCAGGTCTTGGTACTTGTCGTCCAGATAAAGAGCGAGTCCGCTAAAGACGTAACAATCTGCTCCTGTGCAATCCTTGCCTACGCTAGACTCCGCACGCATTTCGGCTTTGACAAAAGCCTTTCCGTTATCGGCAAAGAGCGGTTTCTTGGTGGAATCGGGGAAGATGGTGATTTTGTTAAAGCCGTTCGATTTGGTAACCCAGTTTCCGAAACCGGAAACCTTGAGCGTAGAATCCTGCGTGCCTTTGGGCATTTGTGGCTGACGCATAACCGATGCGGTTACGATGTTTTTCGTATTTTCCATATGTGTCAAGTCCGGCATGTTTCCGGTCAAGAGTAACAGTTCCAAAATACGTTCCGTCTCCGTTCTTGCCGTTTTGGAATTCAGGTTCATCAGTGATTCGTAGACCGTCTCCAAATAGGGATCGTACTTGTCTGTAGAACTAAATGCTAGACCGACACCGCTAGCTTCTGCGACATCCTTCTTGCCGTAAATCGAGTTTGATCCATCCAATTTATAATAGGTTTTGATATAGCTAGCATGTCCATACGATGCAGATGACAACCACTTGGCAAGTTTATCATTAACTTTCTTGGCGTTTTCGTCGCCGTACCAATAATACGCCGAAGCCATTCTCCATGGGACCAATAAAGCGTCATAATTGAAACCAGGATCTTCTTCATAAGAATAATCATCCATAACCTTCACCGGTTTATGCGTGCTATAATCACACCAGAGCGGAACGAGTCCTGTTGCGGAATCCTGACAGAGGACGAGTTCTGCAGCGGTATTCTTTGCCAATGTATTCCATGCATCCTTGAGTGCCGCTCCAGATTCAGCAAAAAATTTAAAGTTGGCAAAGGCGGAATAACTAGGGTTAAATGCGGGATCATAGTCCGAATAAGCCTTGATATGTGTCTTTTCGCTGGCATCTACATCATTGTTGTAGATGTCCTGCAATAGCGTTTCTGCATAGGTCGCGTATTTTTCTGCACCTTCGGAACCCCACTGCTTGTCGGCCAAGAGAAGTGCAAGAGCGGCATCCATGTCGGCAATGGGGTTGGACACGCCCATAAAACGAACTAAACTGGAATCATTTTCGGAAACCTCGCCTGCCATAATTTTGAAGAAAGGGCTTTTGCAGGTTTTCGGTTCTTTGTTCTCGAGGGCGAAGCAACGGTAGAAGTTCATGAATTGGTTGAATAGCGATTGGGCGTCGTTGGACGCATCGGCCATATAAACCGAAACCAACATACCGTATGCAATGTCTTTAGAAGAAATTCGGAAAATTTTGGAATCAGACATTTTAATGTATGCGGTCGGAACGCCATCGACCATGACATTCTCGGTCACCCATTTTTTGCGCCAGTCATCGAACTTTTGGCGGATGGCGGTTTCCGTCTTTTTCAGGTCGGGGTTGAAGATATGCCCGTATGCATACTGTTTGTTCTGGGGAAACGGGTACTGCGGAGCGGCAAATGTGATTGTGGATACGACGAGTGACACCAAAGCGAGAATTTTCATATTTCCTCCTTTTCTCTGTTAAATATAACTTTTTTAAGGTGATTTTCTATTGAAAATAAATTAATCTGTGCGAGGGGGGGGGGCTTTCGCCTTGTATCATTTGGTGCTTTGTTTGTATCATTCGTGAAAATTTATTTCGTAAGTGTTTCCGACTCGTTAATACATAAGTACCTGAACCTGCCCGACTCAGTATCCGTAGAACCCTTTGAAACGGACTCCATTCCCGAAAGCTGGCTGGAAGGGTACTCGCTCAGCAAAATGATCATGGTCGATTCGCCGAAATGGTTATCTCCCCCTGCAGGATAAGACCACAGATAGAACCTATCGAATAGAATATCCTAGTGGAGATCCATTTTCGAAAATAGATTCAGTACGGCAACGCCTGAAATAATCAGGACGAGTTCAGAGAAGTTTCGTGACCATGTTTTTAGGGGTGTTTGTTCTACGTAGAAGGAACGATAATCACTCGCCATTCGTTTTCCGACCGCAGGATATACCCCTTGTCGGTCATATTTTTTAACTGTTTTTGAATGGCTGACATGTTGATCCCGATTTTTTGTTGTAGTTCTCGGTATGTAATGGATGGGTTATCCAATAAGCTTTCGAGAATTCTTGTCGAGTTCTCGCTGCGGAATGTTATCCGTTCCCCATCGTACCACCAAACATCGGGTGAATGCTCCTGAACAAAGCCTATGTTGTATGCGATTTCTTCGGCATAAATTTTCTTGAAAGAATTCTTGAACGCCCTGATTTGTCGAAGAGTCGCTTGTGCTCCATCAGAAGGGGCGTCGCCGACTTCCAAATCGGATTGGTGTAGAGCGTCAAGGTATTCGTTTTTCTTGCGGCTACGGACCACCATCATCGGGTAGCCGTGCCTGGCTAGAATGTAGTTGACGAGTAATCGTGCAATTCGTCCGTTTCCATCTTCAAAGGGGTGAATGCGGATATAACGGTAATGGAACAAAGCGGCGAGATCGACAGGATTTATTGATTTTGACGATTCCGTTTCGTTGTACCAATCTACAAGGTCAGCCATTAAGGCAGGAGTTTCTTCTGGGGATGCGTAGGTGAAAATATCCCCATAACGTGTAATGACGCTGTTCGGGCGCGTTTTGTATTGCCCCGCATGAATTGTATATGCTGAGTGGTTCCCGTCGGGAAGAGTGTAATGGACTTGATAATCTTCTCGAATCAGCGTCCTGTGCAATTGGCGGATGAAATTTTGGGTTAATGGTGAGAGTGTGTCCTGCGATTTTTCTGAAGTCATTTTAAGACAAACTTCGCTGGCCTTCATCTCTTCGCAATCCCTAACCTTCGCGATACCTTCCACCTTGCCAAAAAAGAGCAGCAGTTCCGTTTGTCCGTACGTTAACGTATTGCCCTCGATATGGTTGCTGTTGTAGTTGAAATCCACCGAAAAACGACGGCTCAGGCGAAATTGGTCGTGCTCGCTAAGGGGCTGCATTGCCTGCCATTCGGCAAGGTTTTTTTCGAGATTTGGGCGCTTCATACCCTAAATATAACAAAATTTGCTTAAAAGGTGGTATTATACCACCTTTTAATGTGAATTTTATGCTTAATCTGTGCTTTTTTTTTGTGAAAAGGTGGTGTTTTACCACCTTTTCGGTGCTTTTTGGTGCCAGCGGCTTCTGCGACAATGGCGAGGATGAGGAATAGATAATTGGACATGAGGAGAATATACAAATTAATTTTTTATATTGTGGGAAGACGTCATTGCGAGGCCCAAACAAGGGGCCGAAGCAATCTATTGAGGAATCCATGCCGAGTTCAGAGAAGTTTCGTGATCACGTTTTGGAACAGTTCAACGGAAAGCTGCTTGAAGGTGGTTTCCGCGTGACGACCCGCAAGATGATGGGCGAGTACATCTTGTACGCTGACGGGAAAATCTTCGGTGGAATTTACGATGATCGCTTGCTGGTAAAGCCTGTGCCCGCGGCCTTGGCGATGCTCCCCGGCGCAAAGAAGCAGTTGCCCTACGAAGGTGCAAAGCCCATGCTCCGTGTGACCAACGAGCAAATTGAAGACGGCGATTTGCTGGTTCGCCTGCTCGATGCGATGTTGCCGGAACTGCCCGCCGCGAAAGCGAAGAAGAAATAGGTTCCGACGGATGTGCTTATCAACGGGGTGAGCGCCGGCCGCGGTTTGATTTTATTTGTCAAACAGGTCCGAGTGCGTTCCTGTGCGGACAAGTTCCAATATCAATACAACGTCTTGTTTACGGTAAACCAAGAGCCAATCCGGCTTGATGTGAAGTTCTCTATGCCCGGACCAATTTCCTCCAAGAGCATGATCCCGATACTTGTCTTCAAGAGGGTCGTCATTTGCGAGCTTTGAAACAACGGCGTATAATTCCTCCATATCGTAATTCCGTTTCTTTGCTCGCTTGACATCTTTCTTGTATTGTGATGTCCATAGGATTTTGTATCTAGGTCCTTTCTCTACCAAGATTTCATCTCCCGAATGGCTTCGTTGACCGTATACGTCTTCATCTTCGAGGGGTTCTTCTGGTATTTCGCGTAAATTTCATCTGACTCTTCCATCGCCTTGATAGTTTCCCGATTCGGACGGTTGATGGAAATTTCAAAAGGGATTCTTCCTTCGCGTAGAACCTGCTTGGTAAATACGTTGTATAGCCCCGAGATGGTCATTCCCACCTTTTCGCAAAAATCGGCGATGCCCTTTTTGTCGTCGTCGTCCAGTGTAATCGTCAGATTTGCCATTGTGCCCTCTTTGGGATGGGTGAAATACATGTTAAATATACATAAAAATCACGTAAAAATCAATGTTTTATGTGTGTATTTAACTGTTTTGACATTGTTTGGCTCTATTTTATTTGATAAAGCCTGCAAATTGGCTGATGGGATGAATCTAGGTTTTTCATGTAAGAAATTATATTAAAGTGTATGAAATTTCTTATTGGGATAATCCTCTTTTTGAACGTGTGGCTTTTTGCAGGCCAGAAAATTTCGTATTCTGCGGAATCCGTATCTCAATTCAAGACGTATCGAAGCGCTTTACTTGAATCATTAAAAAACAATAAAAAAGATGATGTCATTTCAATTATCAACTATATAAAAGAACGGGCTCCGGATGAATTTGCAATAGATAATCTGGAAATGCTCCAAATCTATTTGTTGATTGAACGCTATGACCTTGCTGTTGATTTGTGGGTGGAAATGTATGAAAAGTGCGGACAAAAGGTGCAATACTCATTTGCTACTGATTCTTTGCAGGATTATCTCGATACGAATATGAATTTAGATGATTCTAGTGTCGTGGAAAAGAAACTTAAAGAAATTGTTTTGTTTAATATTGATAATGAACAAAAAAGCTTGTACGAAATTCTGCTGAGAATGAGACCCTTTTATGAAATAGAAAATAAGTTCCATGTGATGCATTATCAAACATGGGACCATGAAAAAAGAAAATTCGTTTATGAATTGGCAAATAGGTATAAGGGAGACTCGTTAACCAATTCAACTTTTGGCCGGTTGATCTATGATCGTCGTGTATATGATGCTTTTTATTATAGGGCGGGAGTGGATCCGGAACGCATAAAAAAATTAATAGTATCGCTCAAGGAATTTGAGCAGCGTTTTCCGGATTCAAAGCATTTGTCATGGGCGAAATATGAACAGAATCGATTTGAAAAAATATTGGAAGATTACTTGGAGTTCCTGAATTATTACAGGAAAAAATTATATACGGGCGGTTTGGGTATCGAAGGTTGGATTACGAATAGTGGTTATGAAATCGGAATCCCTATTCAATTTCAGAGGTTCTTGTTCGTACCGACTTTTGATACGGATGAAAAACTTAATGATGAAGGGTGGATATTTATTTTTGGTTTTGATTTGTTTGAAATGAAACATTTAAAGATTGTTCCGTTTGTTGGTTTGTGGGACCCTTATGTGGCAGGAATGCAGATTGAATTTCGTCCCTGGCTCGAAAAGTATCCTGATACTAAACTTGGCGGTGCTGCTTATATTTCGCTAAAAGCAAAATACATGATGAAATATGGAGAGCTGGCAGAAACGGGAAAAAAAGATATTGCGCATACGTTTTATGTCGGTCTAGGATTTCATTTTTGGTAACTTGGGGGAGACATCTCCCCTTTTTATAACTCCATTTGCCTTTTTTCGTGGAATTTTGTATCTTAAATCGCGAAAACAGAAGAGGTTAACTAAATGGATATTCAGGAACTTTCGGAAAAGGTGAGGCAGCAGAGTGCTTTTTGCATGAACTTGCTGCGTGAAGTGGAAGGGACGGTGATTGGCCAGAAGGCTCTGGTGGAAAGCATTCTGACGGGTATCTTGGCCGACGGTCACGTGCTGCTGGAAGGTCTTCCGGGCCTTGCCAAGACGACTGCGGTGAAGGCTTTTGCCGATGCCGTGTCGCTGGATTTCAAGCGCATCCAGTTCACGCCCGACCTGCTCCCTGCCGACTTGCTGGGTACCACGATTTACAACGCGAAGGAAGCGAAGTTCGAAACCCGCAAGGGCCCGCTGTTTACGAACCTGGTGCTGGCCGATGAAATCAACCGTGCTCCCTCGAAGGTGCAGAGCGCCCTCCTCGAAGCCATGCAGGAACGCCATATCACCATCGGTGACGAGACGTTCAAGCTGGACGAGCCGTTCCTGGTGCTTGCCACGCAGAACCCCATCGAGCAGGAAGGTACATATCCGCTGCCCGAAGCCCAGGTGGACCGTTTCCTGTTGAAGGTGAAGGTCAGCTACCCGAACAAGGCCGACGAAATGAAGATTCTTGACGCCGTCGCCGGTGCGGGGCTCCGCCAGCCGCAGGCCGTCGCCACGAAGGAAGATATCCTCGCCGCCCGCCAGCTGGTGAAGCAGGTGTACGTCGATGAACGCGTGCGCGAATACATCGTGAACTTGGTGCTTGCGACCCGCGATCCGGGCAGCATCAAGCGTAGCGATCTGGTGGGCTTTGTGGAAGTGGGCGCCTCTCCGCGTGCATCCATCGGCCTTGCCCAGGCTTCGAAGGCCCATGCGTTTATCCAAGGCCGTGCCTACGTGACGCCCGAAGACGTGAAGGCCGTCGCCATGGAAGTGCTCCGCCACCGCATTATCCTGAGCTACGAGGCCGAAGCGGAAGAAGTTTCTGCCGAAACCGTGGTGCAGAAGATTCTGGATTCTGTGGAAGTGCCGTAACAATTAGGTTGTTGTGCGATTAATTTGTTCTAAACGTGCTATAAAAAGGGGACTTGTTGCAAGTCTCCTTTTGCTTATTCTGTGTGCATGCAGCCATTCGTCTTCGGACCCGTGCGAGAGCTCGATGTATGACGAATGTATGCGACGGACGGATGATACGCTTCTCGCTGATGTCGTCTGTTCGGAATACGCTGTGTCCGAGTGCAGTGATTAAGGGCTGATACGCACCAACAATGCCATTTTTTTCTTTTTTGGGGCATTTACCTAGACAACGGCATCCTAAAAACATGCCATTTTTTTATCTTTATGGCGAAAAAGGGCTCAGGGAAATTCCCTGGGTAGCTTATTTTCGTGTTTAACTAGAAAGAAAAACGAAGGATATATGGCAAATCGTGTTGTAATCGGTTCCCAATGGGGTGACGAAGGCAAGGCCAAGGTTGTTGATTTTCTGACTCTGGACGCAGACTACATCGTGCGTTTCCAGGGCGGCGCAAACGCTGGCCATACCGTAGAGGTGGGTGACAAGAAGTTTGTGTTCCACCTGATTCCCTCGGGCATTATGCATGATGACAAGATTTGTGTGATCGGTAACGGCGTGGTGCTTGACCCGGTGCAGACGCTCGCCGAAATCGCCGACTTGCATACCAAGGGAATTAACCCGGAAGGCCGTTTGTTCATTGCCGACAACGCACACGTGGTGCTCCCGTACCACTCTACCCTCGACAAGGCCAAGGAAAAGAAGGCTGGCAAGGGTGCTATCGGTACTACGGGCCGTGGCATCGGCCCCTGCTACAGCGACAAGGTGAACCGTATTGGTGTCCGCGTAGGCGACCTCATGGACGAACGCGAACTGCGCCCCCGTGTCGAAGCGATGGCCAAGGTCCACAACGAAGAATTCAAGGTGATGTACGATGTTCCCGAAATTGATCCGGAACAGGTCATCAAGGACTACCTCGAACTCGGCCAGAAAATCAAGCCGTTCGTGCGCGACGTGAGCGCTATGCTTTATGCCGCCGTGAAGGCCGGCAAGCGCTTGGTGTTCGAAGGCGCCCAGGGTACCATCCTCGACGTGGACCAGGGAACTTACCCGTTCGTGACCTCCAGCAACACGGTTGCAGGTTACGCAAGCTGCGGTGCTGGCATTGGCCCCACGGCGATTGACCAGGTTGTGGGCGTGGTGAAGGCTTACACGACCCGCGTGGGTAACGGCCCCTTCCCGACTGAACTTCTGGACGAAACGGGCGACACGCTCCGTAAGATTGGTAACGAATACGGTGCAACCACGGGCCGCAACCGCCGCTGCGGTTGGTTCGATGCTCCGGTGGTCCGCAAGGCTGCCGTGGTGAACGGCCTCACTCACTTGGCTATTACCAAGCTGGACGTGCTTGATACCTTCGATACCATCAAGATTTGTACTCACTACGAATGCGACGGTGAAAAGATCGAAAACTTCCCGAACCAGCTTTCGAAGGTTGGCCGTTGCGTGCCGGTCTACGAAGAAATGCCGGGCTGGAAGTGCGATACCACCAAGTGCCGCAAGCTCGAAGAATTGCCGGAAAATGCCCGCAAGTACCTGAACCGCATGGCGGAACTCGTGGGTGTGAAGATCGGCATGATTTCGATCGGTGCAAAGCGTGACCAGAGCATCATCGTAGATTTGGACTAGGAATCTAACCGAAGGAGAAAGAAGAAATGGACAACAATGTATGTGGACTCTTGAAAGGGGTTGACCTTTTCTCTGAATTGACGGAAGAACAACTTGGCTTGCTTGCCAATTTGGTTGTTGTCCAGGACTTCAACCGCGACGAAACGGTGGTGCTCGAAGGCGACTGCTCGATGAAGGCGCTGTACCTGATTGCGTCTGGGACGGTGCAGGTCTATATGACCGGCGTCGATGGGCGCGAGACGATCCTCAGTTTCTTGGAACGCGGTGACTTCTTTGGTGAAATGTCGCTCATCGACGGCGAACCGAGGTCCGCCTCGGTGCGCACCGTCACCGATGCGCAGCTGATGATCATTCACCGCGAACCGTTCTTGACGTTGATTCGCCAGACTCCTGAAATTGCGATGTCTCTTTTGTCCGAAATGAGCAAGAGACTGCGTAAGGCGAACAAACAGATCGGTTCCTTGTCGACTATGTCCGTAAGTGGCCGCGTGGCAGGCACTCTCCTGAATTTGATGGAAGAACGCGGCATGCGTATTCATACGGACAACGGCCAGATGGTGACGGTGATTCACAACCGTCCGACTCAGCAGCAGTTGGCAGACATGTCGGGTACCACTCGCGAAACGGTGAGTCGCATTTGCTCGATGCTTGTAAAGGCAAACGCCATCGCCATGACCGGAAAAGACATTGTCATTTTCGATGAAACCGCTTTGCAGGAGAAAGCTACTAAAGGGTAGGTGAATTCGGAGTTCGGATTTCGGAATTCAGAATTAGTTATGGATAAAGTAAAGTCTGTTTTGAATAAAGTTTTGTCCTGGGCTAAAAAGGCGCCTGTAGTGAAGGCTCTTTGCGTCTGGATTGTATTACTGGTCCTGTTGGCGTTCTTTGTGGACAAACTTGTCATGCCGATTTTTTCGGGCCATTTTGCCTCTACAGGCGAAGTCCCGAATTTGGAAGGCATGAGCGAAGATGCCGCCCAGAAGGCTTTGGAAGATGCCGGATTCAAGTACGAATGGCTTGAAGAAGGCCGCTACAGCGCGCAGATTCCGGCCGGCATGGTCCTTGTGCAGATGCCTGCCGCTGGCCGTACAGCAAAGCTTGGCCGCACGGTCAAACTTACCAGGAGCTTGGGACTTCGCGAAGTGGAAATTCCTGATCTGCGCGGCAAGAGCCAGAAACAGGCTTCTATCTCGCTTGCTCGCGCTGGCCTTGTGCAAGGCGCTATCGTGAAGGGCGCTCACCAGAGCATTCCCCGCGGTGTCGTGATTCGCACGATTCCTGTGGCCGGCGAAAAGGTCCGCATTGGCGACACGGTGAAGGTCGTGATTTCGGCTGGCGCTACCCAGGGTAAAACAGTTCTGCCGGACTTTAGCGGCGAGCAGATTGATAACGTTTATATTAAACTTGAAACTCTCGGCTTTAAAGTCGGAAAAATCAAGCGCAAGAAAGACGAAGAAGGCCGTGCGCCTGGTACGGTGATCGAGACTTCGCCGAAGCATGGCGATTATTTGCCGCCCGACACCAAGATTAACTTCGTGATTGCGGACTAAAAGGCTCATGAGGGCATTGCTACTTTCACTTTCTTTTATAGCGACTCTCTTTGCGATGTCGCTTTCGCTCGGGGCGTGCGCTTCGTCAAAAAAAGGGAGTGCCTTGACCGCTGCTGATTCTGCGGCTATTGCGGCTGCTGTCAATGCAAAAATCGATTCAATCAAATTTGCAGAAGAACAGGCTTACGCGCTGAATGTAGATGCGGCGCATGAATCGTTCATTCGCGCCCAGGAAATGGAACTCCGCGGCGAAAAGGCCTTGGCAAATGTGTTCTGGCAGCATGCTGCAGAATCGGATACCAAGAACCGCTTTTTGGCGTTCAAGCTTGCTGAAATCATGATGGCTCGCGGAGCGGATTCTGCCGCCTTGGTGCAGGCCCAGCACGCACAGACTTTAAAGGGGCGAGCAACGGCTTCGCAGCTGGGAATTCTTGCCCATTTGTACGTGAAAGACGGCCGCGCCGATTCGGCCCGCAAGTATTTTAATGCGGCGCTCGATTCTTCGCGTTACCAGGACATGACGCTCTTGTACGATTACAGCCTGTTCCTGGAAGCGATTCAAGACGCCAAGGAATTGGTTCGCATTTATGACTTGCTTTTGCCGCAAGTGAATTACATGCCGTCGCTGTTCCAGCGCCAGCTAAAGCTTTTACTTGACTTGGGCAAGGATTCTGCTGTCGTGGAACTCTTTGAAAAGGGCCATGAGGCGACTGGCGACAAGAAGATGCTTTTGCAGATGGTGCAAGGGCTTGTGTTCCAGAAACGCATGAAAGAGGCTCAGGCGATTGTAGATACGCTAACGGAATCGACGGAAGATGATGAATCGATGGTCGTTCTTTTGATGAGTTCGCTTGCCGAAAGCAACAAGCGCGATTCTGCCTACGCCTTGCTCAAGAAAAAGTATTCGGTGGACCAAGTGCGTACTCCGCTCCTTGCAAATTTCTTGGGCCAGTACGAAAACGTGTACGGTGACTATGACAGCGCCAAGGTGCACTTGAAATATGCCGCAGAGAATATTGCTGACCAGCGCATTTATGTGACGGGCGCCTACCACACGCTTTCGGCCATTGCCTTTAAAGAAAAGAAGATTAAGGATGCCGTGCGCTACGCCGAAAAGGCGGACTCTGCCGCCATGGGTGGCGACAAGGCCTCGCTCGCGTTGACTTACGGCTCGGCCGGCATGTACCCCAAGGCTTACAAGATGCTCGACTCGGTGATTGCCGTGTGGGACAAGTGGACTCCGATGGAAGGAATCGCTGATTCTGCCTCGATGATGCGCATGAAGATGGATGTCGAACGTAACAGGCGCCAGTTCCGCAACGTGTATGCCCGCCTTTTGAGTGCCGAAGCCCAGGAAATCTGGCAGAAGGATATCGGGGATCCGGCAAGAATCAAGAAGTCGATGGCTTTGCGTGAACGTGCCGACGAATTCTACAAAGATCTTGCCTCGAAGGATTCTTCGGACTTGCAGACCCGTGTGCTGCGCGCCATGAACCTGGAACGCCTGGAACGCTACGATGAAGCGTTTGCCATATTCGAGTACGTGCTTCGCTTTGAAAAAACTTCGATTGACCGCGCCGAAGTCTTGAATTACTATGGCTACACGCTGATTGACTTGAACCGCAGCCCCGAAGAATTGGACAAGGGTATTGCCATGGTTGACAAAGCCCTCTTGATGGAACAGGGCGGCGAACCCTCGGAAGCGTACCTTGATTCGAGAGCCTGGGGATTTTACCGCAAGGGAAAATTCGAAGATGCGCTCACGGTGATGAAACTCATCAAGAGCCCGCATTTTGATGACGACTATGTTTACTGGGAACACATGGCGGCCATTTACGAAGCGCTTGGCATGAAGACTGAAACCAAGGCCGCTTACAAGAAACTGAAAAAGCTGCAGCCGCATCACCCTGCCGTGAAAAAGTTTTTTAAGAAGTAGGCAAGACGGTAGGAAGTAAACTGAGGCTAATGTGAGATGTGAAATGAGAAATGTGAGATGATAAATCACACATTACACATTGCATGTCACAAGTGTCAAATTGATCAAATCGAAGGATCTTTTGTTGAAGTTTTTTTGTTCTATATCTGTCATTCTACTTGCGTTGTGCATTCTTGCCGGATGCGCGGGTAAAAAGCCTGTGGTGGAACCGACTGCTGCGGCCGATAGCAATGCGACTGTCGAAGCTCCGCGCGATAGTCTGCGCGCCAAGTTCTTGCTCACGATATATCAGCAGGATTCTGCGACACAGGAATTGAAAACCCAGGAGTTTGATGCGGTCTTGTTCTCGGTGCCGGGCAAGCGTTACCGCATGGAACTTACGGGCCCGCTGGGTATTGGCGTGGCCTCGCTCCTGTGGCAAGAAGAAGGCTGGCAGATGACTTTCCCGACTGAAAAACTTTACATGAAGGGTGCGGGCTACATGGTGGGGCTCTTGAATAACGACGGTCTCCCGATGGTGCATATTCACCAGGTGGCCGACATTTTTGATGGCCGCCTGTTGCCTGAAGTCTACGAAGAAGTGGCTCCGCCCGAAGATTCGACGCGTGTAGAAGGCGCGATTTATGCCCGCGAAAAGACAGGGCGCTTTTTCCGTTTTGCAAAAGAAGGCGAACATGTCGCCTGGCTTTCGCGCATAGGCCGCGGCGGCAAGACCGAAACGATTCATTTTAATGATTTCAAGCAATTCGAGGGCGTAGAAACTCCGTCGAGAATTGTTTTTGATCTGGATGGAGTCCGCTTTTTGGAAATACGCATCAAGAAGGTGACTCGCAACAAGTCGTTCAGTTCTGGAACTTGGCGTTTGAACATTCCCAAGAGCTTCAAGCGGGTTGGGGAATAGCCTTGATTCTTCCAAGGGGGAGGAACAATGAGAAAACTGTTTTACACGATCGTGATGTTGGGCCTTGTACTGGCTGCGTGTAGTGGCGATGGCTCAAATACAACTTCTGCTAAGCAAGATGATGAATCGGAAGTCACCGAGAAGAATCCTATGAAATGGAATCTGTCGGTTGCCTACGGGAACTTGGTTGACCGTCGCGATGGGAAATCATACAGGACGGTGATGATAGGCAGCCAGACTTGGATGGCGGAAAATTTAAGGCTGGAAGCGGGTGATTCTTTTTGCTTTGATGACAAGTTTGAATATTGCGATACGTATGGAAAACTGTATCCGTGGTATGTTGCCGTAGGTAGGCCTGACTGTGCCGAAAAAGATTCCTGCGACTTGGCTCCAGTAATGCGTGGCGTTTGCCCTGAAGGGTGGCATTTGCCATCGCTTGCGGAATGGGATACTCTTTTTGCCTTTGTTGGAACGGATATTGTGCATAAATTAAAATCGCAGAGTGAAGAATGGTGCGATTTTGATGACGCTTGCCCTAAAGGGGGACTTGATACTTATGGCTTTGGAGCTCGTGCCGGGGGATATAAAAGCTGGGATGCCAACTATGTGGATAATCGGGATGCTGGATATTTCTGGGCGTCTTCGCTGGCGGATCGGTGCGGGATGAAAGTCATTATTGGAGATGGTTTTGACGTCGGGGATTATGAATGCGGTGACGACCAAGGTGCAGCTTCTGTTCGCTGCGTTATGGATTCCGAAGGGTTTATGCCCGATTCCATGGAACCGTCTTTTGATTATAAGGATAATGCGCGCCGCAAATCCGTTGAATTTGAAATGGGGACAATGACAGATTCCCGCGATGGACATGTCTATAAGACGGTGACGATAGTTGGCTTTACCTGGATGGCCGAAAACTTGAATTACCGTTATACGCAGAAAACGGCTGAACTGGATTCGTCGAGTTTTTGTCCTTTTAACGAGACTGACAGTTGTGACGTGTATGGGCGCCTGTATCTGTGGAGTGCCGCGATGGATAGCGTAGCCATGTTTAGTGAAATGGGTAAAGGCTGCGGTTATGACGTTTATTGTTCCGAAAAGATATATCTGAGTTCTGTGGTGCGTGGGGTATGCCCCGAAGGGTGGCATTTGCCTGATAGGTATGAATGGGAATATCTCGCCCGAGAGATAGGAGGGGTGTCCGTGGCGGGGACGCTCCTTAAATCGAACAAGGGGTGGAACGGACGCGGAAACGGTACGGATGAGTACGGATTCTCGATATTGCCGGTTTCTACCTACCAGTATAGTTTTCAAGCCAATAAATATTATACCGGTTTTTGGTCGTTTAGAGAGGATATGTATGCCGGACTCGCGTTTGAAAATGAAATGGCGGAAATCGCCTACTTTGATGCGTATTCGACGCGTTTGTCAATGTCTTCCGGACTGAAAAATTCGGCGAATCCAGTCCGTTGTGTCAAAAATCTAGAATGAGTCGCGTCTAGGTTTTCGTCTATTTTGTAAATTATGGTTATGAAGTTAAATGCTAAGATTTTTGCATTGGTTTTTGGGCTATTCGCTTTAGCGACGTCTTTTGCTGCGGATACGCTACAGATTTTTGCCATTCGCGTAGAATTTGCCGAAGAAAAAACAGATAATAGCCTGACAACCGGAACGGGGCTTTTTGATTCTGACAAGGCGAAAAAAGACGCCTATAGCCTGGACCCGCAGGGGGTGCGAAACAGCACGCCTTACTGGAGAAAACATTTTGAGTTTGCCAACGCCTATTTTAACAAGGCGAGTAATGGCAACGTAGTAATTGATGCGCATGTTTACCCGAAGGAATCGAGTGCCTACAAGCTGAAAAAGCAGATTATCGACTATAACCGCACGAGCAAGATGAAAGGCGAAAAGACGGCGGAATTCGACGATGCCCGCAGTCGCGACTACTTGCAGTTTATTTATGATGCCGTGATGGCGGCGCACGAATCGGGTGATTCTCCGTTTAACGAACCGCTTTCGGAAAACCCGAATACCAAACGTGCCTACATGATCATTCATGCGGGCGCAAGCCGGCTGGTTGACGGCGGTAGCATGGGGACGCGCGGCGCCGATACGCCGGGCGACTTTATGGATGTATACATTGACAAGTCCGCCTGGCAGTACTTGCCGGATTCAATCAAGAATGCGGCCTTCCGCAAGGAGGGCAAGAAGGCGAACGGCAAGGATTCGCTGGTGGCCGAGGGCTTGATTTTGAAGGGCTCCGCCATCGATACGCTGAAATCGATTATGGTCACGAGCGAAACCGCGTCGCAGGACGGCCTGAACTGGGGCGTGAACGGAATCATTGTGAACCAGATCGCGCGCGAACTCGGGCTCCCGAATACATACGATGTGGTGAAGGGCATTAGCCGCCTGGGTTATTACGACGTGATGGACTTTGCGGGCTACAATGCGGGCAACGGGTTCTTGCCTTCGCTGCCTGCTGCATGGGAACGCGCCTACATGGGCTGGACTCCGGTAAAAGAAGTCCGCCCGGTGGCCGGCAAGCCCGTGACGGTTGAAATTTCGGCGGCGGGTACCGGCAAGGGAACCGAGATTGTGAAAGTCCCGCTTTCTGCAAGTGAATATCTGCTGATTGAAAACCGCCAGCGCAGCTGGAATAAAGAGGGCGAAGTCAGCGTGTCGCTAAGCGGTGCTGGCGAAAGTTCCGATACCACAATCAAGACTGTGCCTGTAGACAGCTTGCACCTGGTTTTTGAGGATAGCGTAGATTGTGCGAAAAAGTGCAAGGTCAACAAGAAAAAAGCGAAGGGCGTTATTGTCGACATCAGCAGCTACGATGCAGGTATCCCGGCGAGCGGCATTGTGGTCTGGCGCGTGAATGACTGGTACTTGCGACAGACGCTGGAATACGGCATTGCAAACTTCTGGGGTGGCGATACTTTGCGCGATCACCAGTTCGGTATTGCGATGGTCGAAGCCGACGGAATCTTGAGCATCGGTAAGACGTTCAAGAATGCGCTGGGCGAAGATACTTACGACTACGGTTCGGGTACAGACTTGTTGCCGCACCTGCGCAAGCCCGCTAAGGATTCCAAGCAAAAGTTCGATACGGTCAAGACGATTGGTTCTACCGGTTATGCAAACACCATGACGACCCAAGGTGGCTATACCGGAATCAAGATTGCGGTGAATGTCCCGAAGGGCGCCCGTACCGAAAAGACCGCGAATTCGTTCATGGGCGATAGCGTGGTGAATTTTGGTGCGCAGAAGATCAGTGTGACCATCAGTATTGACGACGGAAGCATCGACGGTGCTGCATTCCCGCGCAACATTGGCCTTGCCTCTGCCGTGCGTGGAGCTGTGTTTGTGGACAATCCTGAAAAGGATGGCGAAAAGCTCTTGGTTGTGGGCGCCATGGATGGTACGCTCCAGGTGTTTGACGCTTTGGGTGACACCTTGTTCGCGGCAGATACGGTCATCAAGCAGAATACGTTGAACCGCGATAAGGCGGAAAGCGAAGTCCCGCTGTACCGCGTGGGCGCAAGCTACGGTCCGCTGGTGGGCATGGCAAGCGACGGCAAGGACGTTTATAGCCTGCATGCAAACAAGCTGGTAAGGACCCGCTTTGTGGGCGGTTTGCCGACGCAGGAACCGGTTAGCGTTGATTCTGCGGTGGCGGGGCCGATGATTGTTGATGGCGACGTTTACTTTACGACCAAAAAAGGCCTCTTTGCCTACAATGTGAATGAAGGCAAGATTGCCCCGCGTAATGAAGGTTCTAACGGCGACTATTCTGATATGACAGATATGGCTTATTGCGGAACGGCTGATGGAAAGCCTGCAATCGCTTATTATGTGGCTTCGGTGAATTCTGTTTTCTTGAATGGCGCCGAGTTGAAACTGAATGGCCGTGCTGATGAAAAGTATCGCATTGCATGTACAGATTTAGACCGTGACGGTAAAGAGGATGTGGTCGCTGTCGGTAGTCGCGGTACGGCAATTGCGAAGGGCAAGTGGAATAAATTTTACAAGCGCGGTGCTGCAGGCATAAGTGGCCTGAAGGATGAAACCTCCGGCATCGCCATCGGCGATATCAACAATGACGGCTACCCTGAAGTCGTGTTCCTGGGCGATAACATGGTTTATGCGCTTGACCGTTCGGGACTCCCCATTGCCGGATTCCCGGTGAAGATTAGCCGCGGAGCACCTGTTTACGGATTCTTTAGCGACCCGATTCTCGTAGACGTCAATGGCGATGACGTGCCTGAAATTCTGGTGCCGAGTAACAATGGCCTGGTTTACGCGGTGACCGGCAAGGGAAAGATGCTTACTAGCAAGGACGGCTTCCCCATTGCGGCGGGCAGCTACGAAGATATGGATTCTACGAGCGTGATTCAGCCCATGAGTATCTTTGTGGCGAATGCGGTTTCTGACAAGAAGTCTGCGGGTCCGGAACTTTATGCATTGCACCGCAATAACGTGACTGCATTCCGCCTGCGCAAGGCTTCTAGCGCCGCGGCAGAATCGGAGGCGGCATGGACGCTCCCGGCCGGCGGTAACGAACGCGCGGGTTACTTTGATGCCTCCAAGCTTGCCGACGTAAAGAAGGTGACCGCAAAAGATGAAATTACGGAATTCTTCATGTTCCCGAACCCGGTCCGTGGAGGCGTGGCGAAGGCTCGTTTTGAAGTCGGCGCTGCGGCGCAGAATGCGACCCTTGAACTTTACGACATTACAGGCCTTTGTGTATTCAAGAAAAAGGTAACTGGCGTAAAACAGGGCCGAAACCAGTTTGAAAACCTTGACTTGAAGGATTTGGGTTCTGACGTTTACACTGCACGCCTCAAGGTGAAGTTTGAAAGCGGCAAGACCAAGCAGAAGCTCTACCGCGTGGGTGTGGTGAAGTAAACGCTTGAAAATGTGAGATGGGGAATGATGAATAAGTCTGCACTTTCTTCTGCCTTGTTTATGGCTTTGCTTGCGGCCATGTTCACATTCGGAGCTTGCACGGCGAACGGGGATTCTGCCGATACATCACCGACATCTCATCGAGGGGGCAATGCAAGTACGGATAAGGGTTCCGGCGACAAGGAAACTTCCAGTTCTTCGACGGATTCGGGACCTTCGGAATACTCGATTCATGATCTTGTCGAGATGGTAAGTGTTCCCGCTGTTGCTTTTTCTCGCGGGACGGTTGAATACAGTGTGGACGCATTTGCAATCGGGAAAACCGAGGTCAGTCAAGGCTTGTACCGAACTGTAATGGGAAGCGTGCCTGAAGATGATGCCTTGGGTGACGATTATCCGATTTTTAATGTGAGTTGGTATGATGCGGCCCTCTTTTGCAATGCGCTTTCTAAAAAGGCAGGGCTAGATACGGCCTACGTTTATGATTCGGTCAACGATGGTGGCGAATTGATTAATTTGTCTGTGAATTACGCTGTGGCGGCAGTACGCCTCCCGACTGAAATGGAATGGGAAATTGCGGCCCGTGCAGGTACCTTGACCACTTACTACTGGGATACCGATGTTGCCTCGAAATATGCGTATTACGCACAAGATAAGGGCCCTGTGGCGGTTGCCGGCTTTACCCCGAATGCGCTCGGCCTTTATGATATGGCGGGCAATGTCGCCGAATGGGTGAACGACTGGTATGGTTCGTATCCGACGGTTTCGCAAGAAAATTACACTGGCCCGGAAGAGGGTAAGTACAAAGGAATTCGCGGCGGAGGCTGGTCAGACAAGGCTCCGGCACTTGCCTCTGCTGAACGCGAAAAGAAAGTCCCCTCACACCGTAGCCAGACTATTGGCTTCAGGGTTGTTTATTCCGCCGGATTTTAGGCCCTATAAAAGCTTGTTTGAAACTTTTATTGCTAAATTATGAACCATGACGATATTGAAAAACATGGTTCTCCCTGTCGCAAGAATGGCTATGCCGTTGCTTGCTGTCTTTGCCCTGATGGCTTGCGAAGAAGAAAAGTCCGCGCCCCTGCCGGATTTGCCTCCGATTGAAATCCCGAAGGATGTACCGGGACTTTATTCTGGCCGCTTGCCGTGTGACGATTGCACCAGCCGTATGGTGCGTATGACTCTTGGTGAGGATAGCTCTGTCGAAGCAATCCAGCTGGTTTTGAAGGATACGATGGAAACGGACTCCCTGAAGGGAACTTATTCAATTACCGACAGTACAATCAAGGTGACGCTCGCTGGCGATAAAGGCCATTGGAACTTTAAGCGTGCCAAGTTCGGCAATTTGCAATATATGACGGCCGCAGGCACGGTTTATGAAGATGAAGACGGAATGAAGGCCGAACTGATTCGCATTTTCAAGGTAGCGCCGAAGACGCTTACGAAGAAAACAGATTCTGCCGCTGCTGATTCAGTCAAGAAGGAAGAACAGCCTAAGGAGTAATATGCAGTGTACTGCACTAGTCATTGACGACGAACCGCTTGCCCGCAAGCGCATGATTTCGCTTTTGGAACCTTATGCCTCCGAGATTGAAATCTTGGGGGAGGCGGGCTCCGGTGCGCAGGCCGTCAAGATGATTCACGAGATGATGCCTGACGTGGTGTTTTTGGATATCCAGATGCCTGACATGGATGCGTTTGAAGTGTTGCATTCTTTGCAAGGGGACGACGTCCCGCTCGTGATATTCACGACGGCGTTTGACAATTTCGCGCTTAAGGCGTTCGAAGAAAATACGGTGGATTACCTTTTGAAGCCGGTGGCTCCGGAACGTTTGGCCTCTGCGATTGAAAAACTCCGCAAGGTGATTCCGCAAGTGGACGACACGACAATCCCGTCCGACTTGAACTGGGAAAAGCTGCGTAACCTGGTGGACATGAGCGGACTCTACCTGCAGCGCTTGCAGGTGAAAGTGGGCGACCGCATTGTATTTGTGAATATTGACGAGGTGATCCGTTTCCATAGCGAAGAAAAGTACACGACAGTTTACACCGTGAACGGTCAGTACGTGATTGATACCCCGCTGGTGGAACTGGAAAAGAAACTGGACCCGAAACATTTTACCCGAGTCCACCGTTCCCATATCGTGGCGATCGACTACATTGCCGAATGCCGCAAGGGTGATGCGGGCCGCATGGTGATGGTGCTCCGCGACAAGGCGGCAACCCAGCTGGTGGTGAGCCGCTCCTTGGTCAAGAAGATTAGAACACTGTAGAGTCATTCGCGTTTTTCTAAATTGCACTTGTCATTCTTTAACGTTGAATTTTATGGAAAAAGATAAACAGCCGTTTTCGTGGAAAAAGTTTGTGAAAGGCCTGCTTCGGGAAATCATTGTCCCGGTGGCGCTTGCCTTGGTTGTAATCCAGTATGTGATTCAGGCTTTCCAGATCCCGAGCGGGTCTATGGAAGATACCTTGCATACGGGTGACTTTTTGCTGGGCCTCAAGTTCACTTACGGTTCGCCGATTCCGTTCAGCAACCAGAAATTCCCGGGGTATGCTTATCCGGCCAAGGGCGACGTGGTGATTTTCCGCTATCCGGGCGAGCCGGAATATCCTGATGGCAATCCAGAACGTTATACGCACTTGTTTAACGCGCTCATGTTTGGAAACTTCTACTGGGATCACGAACCGAAGGCTGGCCAGCCGCACTTAATCCACTACGCCGACGGTCCGAAGGACTACATCAAGCGTTGCGTGGCGGTGAGCGGTGATACGGTCGCTGTCCACAAGGGTCGCCTTTTCGTGAACGGCAAAATGCAGGAATCTCTGCCCGGTCGCGGCAAGTACACGGCTTCTGCCCGTACGTTCTCTCCGCGCGATGAACGCGATGAATTCGTAGTGCCGTCGGTGGGCGATACGTTTACGATTGAATCGATGCCGCTTGAAAAATTGTGGTGGCTGCGTTCCCTGGTGGCGCAAGAAAACCCCGATGAAACGGTGGAACTCGATATTTCGCTGTGGAAGGATTCTGTTGAAATTAATAATTACGATTTCGAGGAATTCAAGATTCCGGTGGAAAACGATCGTGGCCTTGCGCTGAACGAACTGTTCCGCAGAAACCGTACAGTGCTGCAGCAACGCCTTACGCAGGGCGATACGATTTCGGGCGTGATGTCCTTTGCCTACTTCAAGGAACTTTCGCGCATGGCGTATTTGCCCATGATCGATCCGAACATTCAAGGCGGATTCACGCGCCCGGTAAGCTACATGGCGTTTGAAGGCTCGCTCTTGCGTGACCTTGAAGGTAACGTGGCTTTGCTGAACCAGGCCGAAGAAGATAACGCAGGAACCGTGGAACTTGTAGAAGTCGATGCCCCGCAAGATGGCGGCTCGACCGTAGAGGGTGTGGCAGGCGATACTCTTGATGCTCCGGCAAAGTCGAAGTTTGAAATCCGCCGCAGGCTGCTCGTGGGCGGCAAGCCAATTGATACTTATGTGGTCAAGACTCCGCAGTTCTTTATGATGGGCGACAACCGCGACAATTCTGCCGATAGCCGCTACTGGGGCTTTGTGTCGCTCAGGAATATTCGCGCCAAGGCGTTCGTGATTTACTTCTCGTTCGAAAATGACGACGAAGCTTTCGCCTTGAAGAATCCGTTTACCTGGTGGCGCCTGCCGTTTAGAATCCGTTGGGGCCGTCTTGGCAAGATTATCCAGATGATTGACTGATGCGTTCGTTGTTGAAAAAATATGGCGCTGCTTTTGCGGCTTTGTGTACGACGGTATTCTTGTCGTGTGCAACGCAGGTGGCGCCTAGTGGCGGCCCCGAAGATAAACTGCCTCCGCGCATTGCGGGCGTTTATCCGGCCCCGAATACGACGAATCACCCTAACGAGCTCATGATCAAGCTCGAATTTGACGAATGGATTAACGCTTCGGTTCCGCGTAGCGCAGTCTCCATTTCGCCTCCGATTGACAAGAAGTTGCGCTTTGAGGTGAGTGGCAAGACGCTTGTGCTCACATCGCGTGCGGTACTTGATACCGGAACGACTTACACCGTGACTTTTGCGGGCGGCATCAAGGACTTGCATGGTAACGCCTTGTCAAAGCCGTTCCATGTGGTGTTCTCGACGGGTTCGATAATCGATTCGCTCACGCTTTCGGGCCGCGTGCTTGTGGACCAGGCGATGGCACGCAAAAAGGAATACCCGAGTATCGGTTTGTTCTTGATGGGCGAGGAGCGAGAATCCAAGCATTACCTGGACAAGTACCGCGATACGACAACGAAGGAACTGAGCAAGGAACCGATGCTGTTGAAGGAACCGCCGCTGTACCTGACGCGCGCGGACAGCGCCGGCCACTTTACGCTTACCGGGCTTAAGGCGGGCCATTACCGCGTTGTCGCCTTTATGGATGGCAACGGCAACCAAAAAATCGAACTTTCGACAGAACAGGTGGGCCTTTGGACGGGTGACTTGGAGTTGACCGCCGAGACAAAGGATGCGTTATGGCTTGCCATTGCCGACATGGACACGACCAAGCTCGAACTTTCTTCGGTGACGCAGCCTTACGCCAACGTGCTCGAGGCGACCTTTACGCGCAACGTGTACTTTGATTCCGCCTTTGCTGATACGTCGAATTGTTACCTGGAATCTCCCGAAAGTAAGAAACTCTATCCGAAACTGGTTTATCTGGGTGCAAGCACCAATCGCCCGCAGTTCTATTTTGATCCGGCGCCGAAAAAGGAAGTGCTTTACAAGTTCATTTGCTCGGCGGCGAAGGATTCCCTGTTCCGTACACTCGATACGCTTCGCAACGAAGTGGAGTGGGAATGGAAAAAGATGGAAGGCGATACGCTTCCGCCAAAGGTGGCCGGCGTGAGGACGAATTCCAAGGCGAAGACCCTGTTCCCGGATGATTCGCTGGTGGTGTACTTCGACAAGCCCAAGCTCGATTCGCTGGAGCAGACATTCTACATCGCAATCAACAAGGACACGACTCAAGTTCAGGTGAAGCAGATGGACCCGGTGCGCTTTGCGGTTGAAAAGCCTGCGCCGTGGGGCACTGACGTTTCGGTGATTTTCTTGATGGGCTATATGGATACGACACTTGCCGCGGCCGACAGCAACGGAAAGCGCGATACGGTTATAGAACTCAAGTACCAGCGCCTGCAAAAGTTCGAGACGGTAAGCAAGCTTAAACTTGCCAAGTTGAACGGCAAGATTCCGGGTGGCTCTACGAAGACGGTTGTGCGCTTGCTTTCGGCAGAAACCAAGAACTACTATTTCGAAAACTGCAAGGCCGACGGAAGCTTCAGTTTTGGCGATCTGGTTGAAGGCGCTTACCTGATGGATTATTATTTGCCCGAAGAAGGCAAGATGTTGCCGGATGGCGGCTCGGTGAACCCGCTGCGTTATGGTTCTCCGTGGCGAGCCATTAACGATACGCTCAAAGTCAAGAACGGCGAAAACCTGTTGGACAGCTTGACGGAAGTGGTACCCGCGCTTTAGCGATGACGGCAAAAAGTTTTTAAGAGGATTCAAATGGAAATGAAATCATTCGTTGCAATTGACCTGGAAACGACGGGCCTCGATTTTGAAAAAGACGAAATCATCGAGGTGGCGCTGGTGCGCTTTGAAAACGGAGTAGAAGGCGAATCGGTCGATTATTTGGTCAAGCCGACGAGTGTGACGCTCCGCCCTTTTATCGAAAGCCTGACGGGCATTAGCAACTCCGATCTTGAAAATGCGGAACCCTTTGCGGCTGTCGCCCAGAAGATTTATTCGTTCATCGGGGACTTGCCGATTGTCGCACACAATGCGATGTTCGATTCCAAGTTCCTGAAACAGACTTTTGCCAAGGTGGGCATTTCGTTCGACAATCACCCGGTTTGGGATTCGCTCACGGTTTCGCGCATTGCCTACCAGAATGTGCCGAATCACCGCCTGGATACCTTGGTGCAGGAACTGGGTATCGAGCGGAGCCGCGCGCACCGCGCCTTGCCGGATGCCATTGCGTGTGGCGAGCTCTTTGTGATGGCGCTTGAAAAGATTGCAAGTGCGGACCCGTGGCTTGTGAATGCCCTTTCGAAGGTGGCCAGGGGTTCGGACTGGTCGCTGGTCTGGAACGAATCGGACGGGGCTTGCGAACTTCCGCAGTACAGGCTACCGGATGTCCCGCTTGAAGATGCGCCGGCCAAGGAACGTGCCCCGCGCGTTAGTGAATTCTTTAAAGAAGACGGTCTTCTTTCGACGAAGGTGGAAAATTTCCAGGTCCGCCGCAATCAGCAGGATTACGCCTCGGTGGTGGAACGCAACATGCACAAGGGCGGCCTCTGCGTACTTGAAGCTCCGACCGGTTCGGGCAAGTCGCTTGCCTATCTGGTATCTGCCGCCTGCAAGGCAGTGTCGGGCGAGCGCGTGGTGATAAGCACCGCGACCCGGGCGCTGCAGGAACAGCTTTGGAATAAAGATGTTCCGCTGGTCGCAAGCCTGTTTGACGGCAAGCTGAAAACGGCTGTACTCAAGGGTCGCGAAAACTACCTGTGTCTTCGCAAGTTTGAAGAAATTCTGAATGCACCGCAAAGTCTTTTGCTAAGCGATGAACGCGATTCCTTTATGGCGATTGTGCCGTGGGTGTTTACCACCGAAACGGGCGACGTAAACGAATGCAATTCCTTTAGCCAGGGCCGCAATCGCGTGCTGTGGTCCAAACTTGCAAGCTCTGCAAAGTCTTGCCTCGGCGAAACGTGTCCGCATTACAATAAGTGCCCGGCCCTCGCCGCCAAGCGCCGCGCCATGAATTCCAACCTGGTGCTGGTGAACCATTCGCTGTTCCTTGCCGACATGGGCCTCGATTTCGCCCTGCTCCCGCTTTATGAACACATCGTGTTTGACGAAGCGCATAGACTCCCGCAAGTGAGCCGCCAGGCATTCGGCCGGACCATTTCATTCTTTGCGCTCAGAAACATCATCAAGACACTTGTTCCGTCGAAGGGGCGTGAAAACGAAAATCGGGATGGTCTGTTGGCCGAAATCGAAAACCGTATTCCTGTCGAAGAAACAGAAATCCGTGCGCTCTGTGTCAACCTTGCGGAATCGCTTTCTGAAACCGAAAAGGCCCTGCACCGTTTCTTCATGAAGATTGGCAAGAAACTCGCAAAGCAGAAAAATTCCCGCAACGGCTTCACCTACACTTCGGGCATTCTGGCCGAATACGAAGCCGACCCGAGCGCCTTCATTGAACAGGGCCTCAATGCAATCAAGCTTGCCGATACCTTGGCCGCCTCGGTGCGTGCACAGCAGGCTATTTCGGGCTTGTTAAGCGACGTGAGCGGCCGCATGACCGAACTTTCTCGCTTCTTGCAGGACTTTGAATTCATTACCAAGGCGGGCCGCGAAGATTGGGCCTTCTACATGGAAGAACCTTTCAACCCGCACACCATCAAGCTGCATGCAAGCCCGCTCGATGCGAGCGCCACCTGGAAAGAAAAATTCTATCCGTGGATCAAGTCCGCTACGTTTACCTCGGCAACGCTTTCTGTTCAGGGAGACTTGACTTATTTTGTGCAGAGAATGGGTATGGACGCTCTGGGCGGAAAGAAGTCCCCGTTCTTGCGCGTGTATAACGAATCTGCAAAGAACGCCGAAAACCGCTCGGTGATTGTCGCAAAATTCTTGCCCAAGCCCTCGGTTCCGGAATACAACGACGCCGTGAACGATACGCTTGCGCATATTCTGCCCGAAGTCGAAGAAAATACGATGGTCCTCTTTACCAGCGTATCTGCCATGATGAAGGCGCAAGCGGCCTTGGCTCCGCTCTTTGCCGAAAAGGGCAAGCTGCTCTTGTGCCAGCATGTAGACGGCGCCCTGGATGGCCTTGTGGCGATGTTCCGCAAGTCTCGCGGCGCATGCCTGCTCGGCTGCCAGAGCCTGTGGGAAGGCGTAGATTTCCCGGGCGATGCCCTTAAGCTGCTTGTCATTCCGAAACTCCCGTTCCCGAATCCGATGGATCCGCTGGTCGCCGGCATCACCAACAAGATGAAGTCCGAAGGCAAGAATGCTTTCAAGGAATTCTTTGTCCCCGAAGCGTTCATGGAACTCCGCCAGGGCCTTGGCCGCCTAATCCGCTCCGAAGAAGATTCCGGCAAAGTGCTTATTCTCGATAACCGCGTGGTGGTCGAACACTATGGCAAGACTTTCATGCGCATCTGGAACAACAAGCAAAAAGTCGTCGGCTCCGTCGACGACATCAAAGCGGCACTGAAGTAGTTCAACCGAAAATTATCCTTCGTTATCGCGGCGACTGTATTGCAGTTGCGTGTAATAACTGGTCTTTTCTTCTTGCATGGATCTGGAGATTTCGTCGATGAAATCGTCCATGCTCTTGGAAGGATCGTAGCATTGGCTGCAAATGCAAGTGGTGAGCTTGTAGGACTTGCTGAAGGTGTTGAGTTCGTTGAGGCTTGAGCGGATGCGCGTAATACACATGCTCACGGCCATTTCGTTCGTGGTATTGATGAATGCGATAAATTCATCGCTGGAATAGCGGATGATGAGCCCGAGCTCGCCGACAGCACGGTTCAGAATCTTGGTCATCTGCACAAGCACCTTGTTGCCTGTGACCCTGCCGTAGTCGTTGTTGATTTTCTTGAAACCGTTGATGTCTACGAGAATGCCTGTGACATGCAGTTCTTTCTTTTTCTTGTATGCGCGGCCGAGAATGGCGAGGTAGGCGTAATTGTAAACGTTGGTGAGCTTGTCCCTATAGACGCGTTCGCCGTGAATGGACGAGAACACTCCCGCAATCGCAATGGCCGTGCACGAAGAAATCGCGGAGATTCCGTAAAAGAGGGATTGGGCGACAGTGCCTGCAATTATCGGGGCGAAGAAAATCCAGATGGGGAAGGACTTGAGAGGACCGCCCTTGTGCTTGCAAATGAAGTAGATGATAAGGCTGTCCAGCATGAGCCCGTAATCTATAATGGTGTAGATCCAGAAGTATCTGCGGGTATAGACATTGTTTGCAGAGATGTCAAAAATAATCGGGACGAAATTGTTGATGATGACAAGGACTACCCCGAGCACGATGATGAAACCGAGAATGTTTCGGTGGGCGTTCGAAAAGCGGTAGTTCAGGTGTTCTGAAAGAAACAGAAGCCAGAAGAAACTGCTGAACATATTGGTGAGGTAGAGGAGGTCGTTGCCGCCGTATACGAGTATGCGGGCGATTGTTCCGGGACGACCGTCGGCAGTGTAGGCGATAGGGTCAAGGACACAGGTGCAGAACGTGAAGAAGAGTAATAGCTGAAGGTAGGCGTTCTCGGATCCTTTTTCACGAAAGCGCCAGGCGTTGCCTGCCATCAGAACGGCAAGTAACACAATCCCGAAAATATTAGTTGCGTAAACCGCTGTAAGTTGAAAAGTCGGTTCCATACGATTCCCCACCCTTAATATAATATCTTTTTCGCAAAAAAGGTAATAAATATGTAAGAACCCGCGTTCTTGTGATGCGGTGTAATACAAAGAGAGCTTTTTAGTGCTTTCTGCGGTCTAGAACCCTATGAGATGCGTAAAAAGCCTTCTTGTTCTCGTACATACGGAAATCGATAGTGTTGATAAAGCTATCGACGCTTTCTTTCTTGAGGTTAAGCTTGTGTGAACCGATAGATGCGCTTAGCTTGTATGGCTTTTCATTAGCTTGGTTATATTGGTCAAACAGGTTCTGTATTCTGTCGATGTGGGTCTGGATTTCGTCATCGTCTTGCGTGTTGATGAGGAGAATGAATTCGTCGCCCGCATAGCGTGTGACGAGCCCGTGGCTGCCTATGGCCCTTTGCAGAATTTTTGTAGTGGCGATCAGGGCTTCGTCGCCGACGGAGTGTCCCAGGTCGTCGTTGATCTTCTTGAAATCGTTCAAGTCAAGCATAAGGCCCGTGATGCTTTGCTTGTTAGGATGCTTTGCGAATTTGTTGAGCTTGTAGTCCAGATAGGCTCGGTTGAAAACGCCTGTAAGAACATCTCGGTATATCATTTCGTTTTGCAGGCTAGCGAGAATTCCTGCAATAGAAATGGCGATGCTTGTCGGGATGACGGAGATTCCATAAAAAAGAGTCTGGACGACTCCGCCTATAAAAATGGGAACGATATAAACCCAGATAGGGAAGAATTTTAGAATGCCGCCGTTTCTCTTGCTTTTGTAGTAAGTAACGAGACTGTTGATGACAAGAAGGTAGTCGGCAATCAAGAAGAACGAATAAAACTTTTCGCGGGAATAAAGGTTGTCGTCGTCGATCGAGAATACGATGGGATAAAAGAAGTTGATGACGAGGAGAAGCAGACCGAAGGATACAATCGCGTTCAACATACGCCGGGATTTTTTGGACAAGCTCCCGTTCAGGTAGTAGGCGAGGAATCGGTTCCAACAGAAAACGGCGAGCATGTTGGCTGCAAAGAGCCAAGTGCTAGATGCATAGACGGCGATTTTCGGGAGAACCCCTGGCAGGCCTTTCATGGTGTAAGAGATGGGGTCGGCAATGCAACTGACCAAGGTAAGGAACATCATCGCCAATAGGTTCATGTTTGCGTGAGTCCTACTTTGCAGGCGCCAAAGGTTGCAGACAATCATGACGGCAAGCAAAATAATGCCGATGATATTTGCGACGTAGATGCTCTCTAGATTGAATAAAGGATTCATAGCATTCCCCCCGACACCGCTTTAATTATAGATAATATTTTTGTATCTTTTGGCAAAAATTGGAGTAAATCATGTCTAAACTGATGCGTTCTATTTCGGGTATCCGCGGAATCGTGGGCGATACCCTTACCCCCCAGGTTTTGAAGAGCCATGTAAGTGCCTTTTTGCAGATTACCAAGGCCAAGCGTGTGGTGATTGGCCGTGACAGCCGTCCTACCGGCGATGCGATTAGCCAGTACGTTGCAGGCATTTGCCGCCTGTCGGGCGTGGATGTGGTGGAAGTCGGCCTTTCGACGACGCCTTCGGTTGAAATCCTCACGACCGAACTCAAGGCAGATGCCGGTATCATCATTACCGCAAGCCACAATCCGCTCGAATGGAACGCCCTCAAGTTCCTGAATAACAAGGGTTTGTTCCTGGGGCCCGATGACGTGAAGAAGTTGTTCGAATTGGCCGATGCCGATAACTTCCAGTATCCGGATTACCGCGGCATGGGCAAGTATGAATTCATGAAGGATGCCGATGGCGTTCACGTCGATGGCACCTTGAAGATCCCGTTCGTGGATGTCGAAGCCATTAAGGCCAGGCATTTCAAGGTGGCTGTGGATGCCGTGAATGGTGCAGGGTCGTACATTGTGCCGCGCTTGCTGGAACAGCTCGGTTGCGAAGTGGTGCGCGTGCACTGCGAACCCGATGGCACCTTCCCGCGTGGCGCCGAACCGATTCCCGAAAACCTGGGCGACTTGCGCAAGGCAGTGAAGGATAACGGCTGCGCTGTAGGCTTTGCCGTGGACCCGGATGCGGACCGCTGCGCCCTTGTCGATGGCCTTGGCCAGAGCATTGGCGAAGAATACACGCTCGCTATTGCAACCGATGAAGTGCTTAGCCAGAAGAAGGGCGGTGTTTGCGTTAATTTGTCTACAAGTCGTATGAACCAGGATGTCGCCGAAAAGTACGGCTGCGAATTCAGCCGTGCCAAGGTCGGCGAAATCAACGTGAGCCTGCAGATGATCGAAAAGGGCTGTGTCATCGGTGGCGAAGGTAACGGAGGCGTGATTCTGCCGGCGCTCCACTATGGTCGCGACAGTCTCGTGGCGGCAGCACTCGTGCTTAGCTGGATGGCTCACCATGACGGCGGCCCGGAAAAGTTCGTTGCCGAAAATCCGTCTTATGCCATGCCCAAGAAAAAGTTTGAACTTGGCGACAAGAAGGTCGCAGACATCTTGCCCAAGGTGAAGGCCGAATTTGCCGGCTGGACCATGGATGAACGCGACGGCCTGTGGCTCGGTTCCGAAAAGTCCTGGGTGCATGTGCGCGCAAGCAATACGGAACCCGTAATCCGCGTGATTGCAGAAGCACCGACTGCGGCTGAGGCCGAAGCCCTCTGCTCTAAAGTCGAAAAACTTATATAGTCTTCGCTATGCGGCGTTACTCGCCCCCTCACGTACGACTTAGTACGCTACGGGGGCTCGCGCCTGGCCTAGCTTGACTCTCTAAGTTTTTCTTTGATTCATGTATGTGATAATTTAGAGCCCGCTTTATGCGGGCTTTTTTGCGTTAGGGCTGAGCGGTCTTCTGTGAGCAAAAAGCCCCAGGCGTTAAGCTGGGGCTGTTGCGAGAGCGAGGCGATATCACATTCTGGTTTATGCGATAGAGCTGAGCGGTCTTAGAACTGTTCAAAGAATTTGTGTACCTCTTCCGGCACCCACGTGCTTTCCCAGTTCCAGCCCACGCCCATGTTTCCGGTGTCATGCGCAGTCCACTGGTGGTCACCCGGCCAGCTGCACCACTTGACGGGGAAGCGTTCGTCGACCGTCGTAAAGTCGTAGCAGACGTGTCCCGTATTGCCGCTGACTTCCTTGGGTTTTTCGCTACTTGCGTCGGTGAAGTCGCCATTTGCGTCGGCCTTGCCGTTACGCTTCAAAATACGCGGGAGGGCGCTGTTTTTGGCACGGTTGTAATCGCAGCGGCCGTCGTTTACACCATGGACGTTCATCCAGGCGATAGGCAGGTTCTTCATGTTGTTGCCTTCGGGGAGCCAGATGTTGTAATCGGCTACGGCGTAGGTGGCCGCGGCACGCACGCGGGTCTGCATGTCCTGCATCAGCGAGTAGCTGAACATGGCGCCGTAGCTGAAGCCCGTGATGAATACGCGGCTCGTATCGATACAGTAGTTCTCGTTCAGGGTGGTGAGCGTCTGGGCGAAGAAGTCATGGTCGGCCTGGCCCTTGCTCCACAGGCCTCCAATCGCATCGAGAGAGACAAAGATGTAGTCGCCGTTCTTGTCAAGCACCTGCTGGCCGTAGTACGGAGTAGGGTGATCGTAGTCGGCCTTGTGGTGTACAAAGTCCTCGCCATTGCTGCCGTAGCAGTGCAGCGCGAAAAGCACCTTGTGCGGCTTCTTGTTGTCGTAGTTTTTGGGCAGGGTGATAAAGTATTTGCGGGAGTCGCTGCCGACCTTAATTTCGAACTGGTCGCCATTTTCGACGCTCTTGACTTTTTGCAATTTGGAATTGGCGCCGCAGCCCTTACTCGGGGTCGGCGAGTTGCCGAGAGCGTAACCGAACTTGAAAGTTTCTTCGGTAGACACTTCGTTCATCTTGATTGCGACAGTCGTATCGAGATTCGGAAGGTAGACCTTTACGGTTTCGTAGCCTTCGAACGCGACACTCAAGGTGTCTTTATCGACGCCGTCGACCTTCATGAGGGCATTCCGATTCTGCCTGAAAGATCCCGAATAGTTGCCTGTGGCGTTAAAGCGGATGGATTCTTGCGCCGAGCCGAGCTTGACGCGGGCGAGGTAGGTGCCCTGCGACTCGATGACGGAATTCAAGTCCATGGAGCCGGAACCCTGCAAGGTCTGTGCGAATACCTGGTTTCCGACCATGTCGAAAATCTTGACCTGCACCGGGGAGTACCCGTTTTGGGAGAAATTCAAGACACCGTTGCTAAGGCTGAAACTTCCGGCGCTACGGACCGCGTTCAAATGGGCCGATTCTTCCTTGAAGGTGAATTTGCCTTGTTCGTCGGTGGTGGTGGCCTTGTTCTTCTTGACGAGCTTTACGTCGGCCCCTTGAATGGCCTTGCCGTCTTTAGTGGTAACAGTGCCGTTTAATGTATAGGCAGAGGCGTAACCGCAGAAAGCCAAAAGGCATGCGGCCGTAAATAGATTAGGTGTATTCATCATGACTCCTTTTTTTTCACCAGACCTTCTTATAAATTAACCTGAAATGTGATGAATGTCGCATGGATAAACTCCCTGCCCGTGGATGATTTATCTACAAAATGTTTTTTACCGAAGGGTGCCCGTGGGCTGCTATAACAAGTTGTACCAAAAGGGTTCGCCGTTGATGGCGAACCCTTGAGGTTGGAGTGTGTGTGTAGGAAATTCTAGAACTGTTCAAAGAACTTGTGGACTTCTTCAGGAACCCAGGTGTTCTGCCAGCCCTGTCCGGTACTCGTGTTGGAACCGTCATGCGCTGTCCATTGGTGTTCTCCGTTCCAGCTGCACCACTTGACCGGGAAGCGTTCGTCAACAGTTTTGAAGTCATAGCAGAGGTGGCCTGCTGTGCCGTTGAATTCTTGCGGCTTTTCGCTGCTGGCATCGGTGAAGTTGCCATTGGCGTCGGCCTTGCCGTTACGCTTGAGGATTCTCGGGAGGGCGCTGGTCTTTGCGCGGTCGTAGTTGCACACACCGTCTCTCTTGCCGTGCACGCCCATCCAGGCGATCGGCAAGTTCTTGGCGTCATAGCGGCCCGATCCTGCAGACGGGAGCCAAATGTTGTAGTCGGCGGTTGCATAGACTGCTACAGCGCGGAGTCTTTCTTGCAAGTCCTGAGCGAGAGAGTTCGTGAACATGGCGCCGAAGCTAAATCCTGTGGCGAACACGCGGGTGGTGTCAACGCAGTAGTTGTCGAACATCGCGGTAATCATTTCGTCAACGAACTGGTGGTCTTCCTTGCCGTTCCAGGTTCCGTTGTCGTTACCCTGAGGTGCTACGAATATGTAATCGCCGTTCTTGTCGAGCACTTGCTGGCCATAGTACGGAGTCGGGTGGTCGTAGTCCGGGCTGTGGTGCACGAAGTCTTCGGCCTTGGAGCCCATGCAGTGGTTTGCGATGAGGAGCTTGTGCGGCTTGTTGTTGTCGTAGTTATTCGGCAGGGTGATGAAGAATGTGCGGTTCTTGCCGCCGACATTCAGGTTGTACTTCTTGCCGTTTTCGACGGTTCCGGTCGAATTGAGGGATGAATTCTTGCCGCATCCTTTACTCTTGCGCGGTTCGTTCTTCAATGCGTAACCGAAGGCGAAGGTTTCTTCACCCGAACTGGAGCCAGCTTCTGTGAGTTTGATGCTCACGGTTGTGTCGAGGTTCGGAAGGTACGTCTTGTAGGTATCGAAGCCTTCGAAAGCGACACTCAAGGTGTCCTTGTCGTTAGACAGTCTTGCGAGAGCCTTGTGGCCCTGCACGGCGGAACCCGAGAAGTTGCCGGAGGCGTTAAAGCGGATTGTTTCTTGTGCGGAACCGAGCTTGACGCGGGCGAGGTAGGTGCCCTGGGCTTCGATAACGGAATTCAGGTCCACGGCGCCGGAACCCTGGAAGGTTTGGGCAAATACCTGGTTACCGACCATGTCGAAAATCTTGACTTGAACCGGATTGCTGCCGTTCTGGGTGAAATTCAAGACACCGTTGGTGACGCTGAAGCCGCCGGCGCTACGAGCCTGCGTAAGGCCGATCGTTTCTTCCTTGAAGGTGAATTTTCCCTGGGCGTCCGTGGTGGTGGACTTGTTTTTCTTGATGAGCTTGACGTCTGCACCCTGGATAGCCTTGCCATCCTTATCGGTAACGGTTCCGCTCAATGTATATGCTGATGCTGTGCCGCACAATGCAGCGACAAGTGCTGCTGACAACAGCGTAGAGAACTGCTTTCCCATACTTACTCCTTTTTTGGCCCAAATACACTCTTTAAGCCTCATTGCCCTTAAAATATATTCCGCGGGATATATTGTTCCGAAAAAAGCAAAGGGCTCATTGACAAACTGTCCATAACAAAAAGTTTACACAAAAAAGACCCCTTTCGGGGCCTTTTTTTGGGAAGGAGTATGATGAAAAAGAGAAATTTTTACACGAATTGCGCCCATTTTGAGGGCGTTTTTCGCGTTTTTGGCCCCGTTTTAGGCCTTAGTCGACCGTCAATTTACGGGCAGCCGCCTGCTGCTTTTTGGCAAGCTGGAATGACAACACGCCGTTTTCAAGGGAGACCTTGATGTTTTCGGTGTCGATGTCGTCGGTCAGGCGGAAGCTGCGCTCGTAAGTGCACTTGCTTTCCTTGCGGGCACGGGTTGCCTTGACGGTGATAATGTTCTTTTCGACCTGGATGTCCAAGTCTTCCTTTTTAACGCCCGGGAGTTCCACTTCAAGCATGAAGCCGTTGTCGACTTCATAGTAGTCGGCCTTGGGCGTGTAGCAGCATTCGTTCTGGGCGTTGCAGGCGTTCAAGTTGTCAAGGAAGTTCTGGATACCATAGAAAGTGCTCGGAATAAACTGTGTCATAATTTTAACCTCTTTGGATGTGGGGCCAATCTTTGGCGGTTTGCCTCGGTTTGGCGCCCTGTTTTTGTTTACACCCACCTAATAGCAAAGACCGTGCCAATTCTGCAGGAGTTTTGGCCGTGAAAGAAGAAACGGGCTTTTCTGGGGCGAAAAGGAGGTGTCGTCCCCGCTCCGGCATGACTTTGGGTACAAAAAGAAACGCCCTCTGTTTCAGGGGCGCAACATCGGGTGTTTATTTTTGGAAATTTCCCGTTTTTTGTTAAATTAGGGATGAATGCTTATCAAGAAGACATTCTCCGGGCAGCGGTTCCGCGCAATGCTCATGACGGCCTCGATTTCGGTGTGTGCCGAAATCGCGAACGTTTTTATTGATAAAATTGTAGCCGCCCAGCTTCTTGGCGAAAAGGCGCTGGCCTCCATTTCGTTTTTCTCGCCCCTGTTCTCGTTCATCTTTTTCCTGAACGCGCTTGTCGCCGTGGGTAGCCTCGCCTGCTATTCTATAGAGCTTGGCCGCATGGATCGTGACTGCGCAAACAGGTTCTTTGGACAGAGCATTCTGCTGTCGTTTGTGGTTGGGATCTTGATGGTGCTCCTCTTTACCTTCGGAAAGGGATTCATGTTCCGCTTTATGCACGTGGATCCGGAACTGTTGCAGTATGTCGACGAATTCTATGTCTGGTTCCTGGGAATCGCGTTTTTCATGCCGCTCTGCAATGTCTTGCAAGAGATGATTTTTGCCGATGGCGACACCAGGATATGCAACGCGTCGTATGCCATGCTTCTTGTCGGAAACATTGTGCTTTCCTGCTTGCTCTGCACGCGCATGGGCATGTCGGGAATTGCGCTTGGCACCCTGCTTTCGATTGTGTTGAGTATCGCGGTACTCTGCCTGCACTTCTTCAGGAAGAACAACAGCCTTCGCTTTGTATGGCATTTCAAGATTGCCGACGTGGGGCGTACGTTCCGTTTTAGCATGGCGGAGGCCTGCGAATACCTTTATTTCTCTTTGCTGACGGCCTTGTTGAACTTCTACTTTGTCGAACACTTCGCCGTTGAAAAGTTGACGGTGCTTTCCATTGTGTACGAAATCGTGGAGATGAGCGTCATATTCAACGGGATCTGGCTTGCGGCTGAACCGCTCATCAATATTTACCGCGGCGAAAGGAACGACAAGGGTATCTTGCAGACCATGCGGTTTGTCAACTGGGCGCTTGTCAAGGAGGGCGTGTTCTTTACCGCGTTCCTGGTGATTTTTGCGCCCGTCATGACGCATCTGTTCGGCATTCATTCCGAATCGCTTGCCGACGAAACCGCGTTTGCCATTCGTGCTTGCGCGGTGGGGCTTTTCCCGCTCGCCCTGGTCAAGACTTACGCCAGTTACCATGTGCACGAACTGCCGCTGCTTTCGTTCGTCTTTATTTCTTTGGTGATGTTCATTTGCCCCTTCGCGGGTGTTCTCGGCATACATGCCTTCGTGGGCGAACAGGCCATGTGGAGCGCCTTCGGTGTCGCGCCCTATGTGGCGCTTGGCGCGAGTGTCGCCGTCCATTTGCTGCTTCATGGCAAGAGGCATTTCCCGCTTGAACTCGAGGAATTCTCGATCGAAAATTACTGGTTCATGCATGACATGGAACTTACGCCCAAGAACCTGATTCTTTACCGAAACAGTATCAGCAAGCTCTTGACTCACCGCGGCGTGAGCGGGGACGTTCGAATCAAGGCCATGCTGATTCTAGAAGAATTGGGAATGGTGGTTTACGAACGGAACAAGGGCAAGAAGGTCTTTGTCGAAATCGACGTGAACCTGAAACCCGATAGCCTGACGATGGTCATTAAAGACGACGGAGTCCTGATGGACTTGACCGACTTTGAACAGCGCGTGACCGATTTGCGCATGTACCTTGTCAATATGTTTATGACGGTGCAGGAAGACAAATGCTACCTGCTGACTTCCAACTACAACCGTCACGTTTTCCGTTTTGACCGGAACGCATGACTAGTCCGGAACGCGAGACTAGTCCAGCTTGCCCTGATAAAGTTCCAGAAGCTTGCGTGAAAGCAGGCTCGTGTACTTGGCGTTGGTGAGCGTGATCTGGGCTTTTTCCAGATTGTTCTTCTGGGTCAAGAAATCCGTGTAGGTGAGCGCGCCTGCATTGCGCTGTTCTTCGGCAACGACGAGGGCTTCGGATTCGGCTTGCACTTGGAGGATGGCTGCCTTCCATTGCATGTCGGCGCTCATGGCGTTCAGGTAGAGCTTTTCGAGGTTGTTCTCGAGGGTTTTCAAGTCTTCCTTGAGGCTGACCTGCGATTCGGTTTCGCTGACTTGGGCCTGCAGGACCTTGCTTGCGGTGGCGCCGCCATCGATAATCGGGATGTTGATGCCGAGCGTAATGGAATTTTGCCAGCCGTACTTGAGCTGGTCCTTGTAAGCCTTGGACTGCCAGGCCTGCAAACCCGTGCTGGAATTGGCGCCCAGGGTCACGGTAATGGAACTGCCCTTGCCGGCGACTTGCGTGTTCTTTTGGGCGGCGCGAATGGATACGCTGTCGGACTTGAGTCCGGGGTGTGCGTTCTGGGCGTCAGCCTTCAGCTGTTCGTATGTCGGGAGCGCTTCGAGAGAGTCGGGACTTTCGATATTGGTTTCGGGAGCGGAAATCTGGAATTCGACATTGTCGTCCAGTTCCAGAAGCTGGCGGAGCGTTGTCTTGGCAGTGCTGACGGAGAGCTGGGCCGTGAGCTGCGAGGTCTGCTTTTGCAGCACGTTGGACTGCGACTGGGTCAGGTCCTTCTTGGTGATGGATCCCGCTTCGTAAAGCTTGGTGTAGTGCTCGAATTCGGCTTGCGCCAGTTCGACCGAGGCGTCTGCGGTGCGTAGGTTCTCGCTTGCGGCCAAAAGGCTCATGTAGGCGTTCAGCACGCTTTCCTGTACGCTGCGTTCGGTCTGCTGGGTGGCAAGGGCCGTCGCTTCCTTGGTGAGCGTCTTGGATTCTACGTTCAGGCTCGTGGCGCCGCCGTCCCACAGGGTGTAGGAACCGGAAATGCCGAGGTTCAAACGGTAATGGTCTTCGTTATAGACGTAAGGGTGGTCGTAAAGCGTATTCTGGATGTTGGCGCTTACGGTGGGGTAGTTGCCCGTCTTGGCCTGTTTAACGGAAATGTCGGCGGACTGCTCGCGGAGCTTTGCGGATTCAAGCTTTAGGCTAGACTTTTTGGCCTGCTTGAGGCAGTCTTCTAAGGTCCAGGTGCCTTCGGCAAAAACCGTCGTAAAGGCGGCCATGGCGAAGAATGCATTGATGAGGACTTTGGTGTTAATCATGCCTTTTAGATGCCTACAGGCTTAAAAAAGTTGCGTTGTGGAGACAAGATAACAAAATTACTCGCCCGGAGTGCCCAGGAAACAAAAAAGACTTCCGGGGTAGGAAGCCTTTCTAAAACCTTGGTAGTGGACGGTACTGGATTTGAACCAGTGACCTCTGCCGTGTGAAAGCAGCGCTCTAAACCAACTGAGCTAACCGTTAAATTCGAACAAAAAGGCCAAAATGGTATCGGTAAAGACAGAAAAGATGACAAAAAAGCCGCAATCCGTTTGTTGTAAACGGGCTGTTTGTCACCTTTTTTGTCACCTCGAGGTTCACCATGTTGGAAACCATTCATTTGAGAAAAAAAGCCTTAAAAACAAAAGGAGTATACGCACTATACCTCGATTACCAAGTTGAGGGTAAAAGAGTTCGCAAATACACCTCACTTCACTGGATAAATGGGGATAAAACCCATAATAATGCGGTGATGGCTAAAATTGAACGGCTACGGCAAGAAATAGCCGATTCCCTGAGGGGTGGGATATTTGTCGATGATGAAACCACCCTTGTCCAATACGCAAGACTTTATAACAATGGTTTCGCAGAGGAGACCATAAGAAGTCGAGAGAAAACGGTCAAAACAATCATCGAATTTTGCAATGATGTCAAATTGCGTGATGTCAACCGACAGTGGATGCAACGCTATGTCCAGTTCTTGAAAATGCGTAAGAATGGCACCAATACGATAAATTCCCGTTGCGCATTCATTAAGACCCTGATGCATCGGGCTTTTGCCGATGGTGTTATATGTCGCCCCATTGACTTTAGCGGCTTAATGCCAGCAGCTCAACGAGAAAATGCCTGTGCATTGACTTTGGATGAGGTGAAAAAGCTAATTAGGACTCCTCTATATAGAAGTGATGTTTCCAATGCTTTCTTGTTTTCATGCTTTACGGGGTTAAGAATATGTGATGTGCGGCGGTTGAAGTATTCCGATATGCATGAGGGTGTTCTTGAAGTAGTTATGCAGAAAACGAAAAAGCCCATAGTTATCCCCCTAACACCAAATGCGTTAAGGTTTCTGCCGCCTAAAAAACCAGGTGAGTCCTTGGTTTTTCCTTCTTTGCCCAAACAATCGGGGCATCTAAACAGAATCCTGAAACGCTGGACGAAAGATGCTCTAATCAGAAAGAGGGTGACTTTCCATACTGCTCGCAGAACCTTTGCCACAATTACAATGGAATACTCGGCAAATATCTACACCGTTTCCCAGTTGCTGGGACATTCACGCCTCAACACTACCCTACTGTATGTGAATTGTGCTTTAGGGGAGAAAAAGAAAGCTGTAGAAAGTGTCCCCGTAATAGCGTAGAGGCTCGCTAGTTGGTGGCAAGTGTCACGTCCTCCATATACCTAATTAAGTGAATCTATCAATGCAAGGTGGACTCCCCTTATATAAGGGGGTTCTTACCCATTGCGGGCCCTTTTTTGTACGTCTTGGTGTTTTTATAAGGTATAGATTATATGCCTTTGCTGTCTATAAAGGGCTTGTTGTTGATGCTGTTCGCCCTGATAAGCGTGTTTTGCATTTTTTTTATAGTTCAATGTCAGAGTAGCTTTTTAAAAATATATAATAGTAGTATAAGTCATTCGATTGGATTTTTTCTCAATTGGTTGATGTTATAAACATATAGTAGATGATGACAATACGATTCTAACACGGTTATTAACTCAGAACTTAACACAGCTATTAACACCAGTTCCTAACACCGTTCCTAACATCAGTTTTAACGCTTTCATAAAAATACCTTGCTCGGAATCCTAAGCCAATCCAATGGACGTAGGTGCTGTAGCTCAAAGAACGGACAAGGTCGTGATGCCAGAGAGGTTTGTCTGGCTTCTGCTGTTGTAGTATAAAAACGAATTAAACTAAAAGATATGCAGATTTCGTCAGCATCCTAGTTGATGGATTCTGTTCGCCCGCTGTTGGCCTTCAAGGATGTAGTCGGAGTACAGGATAGCCGCTTCGCAAGCCTTGATTAATGGTGTAGCAACCAGCCGCATTGACGTTGATGTTCCCGATTACCCGACTCACTAGGTATCAGTTCCCACGTCAGAAGTGCTCCTAACAAGGGCATTTCTGTCTCCGAAGCCCTCTAAACCCCTCGCCTACGTAGGTAGTCGGTTCCCACAAAGAGTTTAACAAGTGAAAAGAACTGATAAAAAAGAGATAAAAAAGGGGAAAAAAGGAAGGCATTGCCTTCCTTTTCATTTTTACTCGGTTTTAACACCCATGATGAAGTTCGCTGCCTTTTCAGCCTTGGCGGCTGCACTTATAACCAGTTGAGAGTTTCCCTTTATGTGGTCAAGCCAGTTCTTGATGTATGCGGCATTACTATTGTGAGTGGTTTTCGTGTCTAGCCCAAGTTGAGCAAGTGCGAAAGATGCAACCATTTCCGCCACAAGTTCTTCCTTAGAATAAGAAGCACTTCCGAACGGCTCAGGAGCGTCTGTGAATCGGTTGAGTCTGTTGGGGGTTCCTGTGCTATGCCCTAGTTCGTGGAAAAGGGTTTCGTAATAGGAATTGCTAGACTTGAACATGTTGATGGGCGGTAATTGAACCATGTTTCTACTGGGTGAGAAAAAAGCAATGTCTTCCGCTTTATGGGTGAGATTGATGTTTTCTCTTCCAATGTAATTTTGAACAATTCTTTCGGCATTTTCGTCTATCTTGTTTTCGGATTCTTCTTTAGGTTCCCTTTGCCAGCGGGGTTTCAAATCGGTGCAGCTGCTGATGTGAAAAACACAGTAAGCCTTGAAAATGAAATTAATTTTCGTCTCTTTTGTAATTACTCCGTCTTTCTCCACCTCAAACTCCTTGACAAGGGGTTTACAGAAGTAGATTCGGCTCGCTTTGGCGCCTTTACGGATGCGTCCTCCAGCCTTTTGAACTTCCAAAAAACTTGCGTACTCCCCAGGCTCTGCCAAAAGCATCCTGTTGAGTAAGCTATACTGCTTGCCAGTTGCATAGCTTAAAATTTGACCGTTGCAGACCCATGGCTTACACCAAGGGACAACACCTTGTTCAAGCTGGTTAATGATTGTGTTGGTTATCTGTTCGTATATGCTATTCATGGTCTTACCCCTTTTTGTTTTTAGTTGTGGTTGTTTTGGTTGCGTATATGTTCACAAGCCCCATTTTATGAGCTGTTATAATTGCCTTAATCCGCTGTTGCTTTGTCATTGCCATGTTGCCGTCCTTTTTTTGTTGGAGTGTTGTTTGTGCTGTATCTCAGCGCCTCTACCAAAACCATATAGGGTGGTAGCCTCTTCTTGATATAGGGGGGGATGTCAGAGACCTCTTCTTTGACGTTTCGTAATATGGGGAGGTATCATGGTCGCCCCAAAAGACCGCCAAAACAAGGCCAAGGAGGGCAAAATAAGGCGAGGCCAATGCAAAGCAAGGCAAGGACAAATAAAGCCTATGCAAAGCAAGGCAAGGGGGTGTTTTTGGGGAGGCGCCCTTAAGGGGTGTATAGGGGAGTCGAAGTAAAAAAGTATAAGCCCCAGGGGGAATCCAAATTCCTATTGGGAGTCCGAACTTTATTGAGAGGGGGGGGCAAAAAAAGAGAATGTAAAGTTTGACCAAAAAAACAAGAATTAACTAACTGCTTGAGCACTCGATTTTGAAAACCATCTGATATAGGGGGGTCTGAAAAATTTTTCAGGGGGGCGCCTGATTCAGCTATCTTCAGGGTTTCCGCCTATCTAGGTTGCCCCTGTGGAGCGAAATTGGCTCTATGCCCTTTAAAAATGCGAAGTGCTGCTAAAGTCAAGCTCTTCTTTGGGGAAAACTTTAATTAAGTTTAAGGTGTTAAGAAAGCCAAGACTTTTGGCTGTTTCAAGGATATACTTTATGGCTGATAACAAGAAAGAGTTGGAACGGAACGAACTCCATCGTGCGATTTGGGCGCTTGCCGATGAAATGCGTGGGGCGGTTGATGGTTGGGATTTCAAGCAGTACGTGTTGGGAATGCTCTTCTACCGCTATATATCCGAGAATATCACCAACTACATCAATGCCACGGAAGCCAAGGGCTTTGATTATGCAAAACTTTCTGATAAGGAAGCGAAACAAGCCAAAGATGATTTGGTGAAGGAAAAGGGTTTCTTTATTTTGCCGAGCCAACTTTTCTGCAATGTCTTGAACAAGGCAGACAAGGACGAGAACTTGAATGAAACCTTGGAAAGTGTCTTCAAGGGGATTGAAGCCTCAGCGAAGGGAACTCCCTCCGAACCTGACCTTGACGGACTGTTTGATGACTTCGATGTGAACTCCACCAAGTTAGGCAAGACAGTTGCCGACAAGTGCAAAATGCTCCGTAAGCTGATGCATGGCATAGCCGACATGAAATTGGGCGATTACAAGGACAATACGATTGATGCCTTTGGTGATGCCTACGAATACCTGATGGCCATGTATGCGAGTAATGCGGGCAAGAGCGGTGGAGAGTTCTTCACTCCCCAAGAAGTGTCCGAACTGTTGGTTCGCATTATCACCATCGGCAAGAAGTATTTGAACAAGGCTTATGACCCCGCTGTGGGTTCCGCTTCATTGCTGTTGAAGTTTCGCAAGGTGCTTGGCAAGGACGGTGTGCGTAAGGGCTTCTTCGGCCAAGAGAAAAACTTGACTACCTACAACCTTGCAAGAATCAATATGTTCTTGCACGATGTGAACTACAACAAGTTCAACATTGCTCATGGAGATACCCTTACTGACCCGCAGCATTGGGACGATGAACCGTTTGACGGAATCGTGTCAAATCCCCCGTATTCAATCAAGTGGGACGGGGATGACAACCCGCTGTTAATCAATGACCCACGATTTGCCCCAGCTGGTGTTCTTGCTCCGAAATCCAAGGCGGACTTGGCTTTTGTGATGCACATTCTTTCGTGGCTTTCTACGGACGGAACGGCTGCTGTAGTGTGTTTCCCTGGCATTATGTATCGTGGAGGCTCGGAAAAGAAGATTAGGCAATACCTCGTAGATAACAACTATGTGGATGCCATCATTCAGATGCCTGACAATTTGTTCTTCGGTACGAGCATTGCTACTTGCATTATGGTCTTGAAGAAGTCCAAAAAGGACAATAAGATTCTGTTTGTAGATGCAAGCAAGGAATGTGTCAAGGTCACGAATGCCAACAAGCTCTCGGACGAGAATATCGAGAACATCATCAATCGCTTAGTGGAACGCAAGAACAAGAAATACGAAGCGAAACTGGTCTCCATTGACGAAGTTGCCGAACAGGACTTCAATCTTTCTGTTTCAACCTATGTGGAGCAGAAGGACACTAGGGAGAAGGTGGACATTGCGGTTTTGAATAGGGATATTGCGGAAATCGTCAAGAAAGAAGATGCTCTCCGCAAGGCGATAGACAAGATTATAGCCGATTTGGAGAAGTGATATGAGCAAGTCATTAGAGAAATTCTCCAACGGCATTGAAGATGCTAGGAGTATGTTGGCGATTTACGATTGCCACAATTCAAGCGAAAATGCGGAAACAATCAAGGGCTTGTATAAAGACAAATTGCCTGACATAGATGTGTTGAAACGGTTCAGCTTCACCTTGGCTTTCACCGCATTCGAAACCTACATTGAAGACCTTGTGAGGGAAATTGAGCAAAAGCAGATAACTCCTAATTCCACTGAGAAGAACGAGAAAATGCTGGAGCGGTTTCACAACCCCAATACCGAGAACATCCGCAACCTTTACAAAAGTTGGTTCTGCATTGAAGACGTGACATGCCGTTGGTCTTTTGACGGAATGAACAGGGAACAAGTTTGCAAGAAACTTGATGACTATATCCGTAACCGTGGAGAAATCGTACACCGTCTGAAAGAAGACAATGTGCCAGATGTTGCCAAGAGGGACAATGTGGTCAAGTGTGTCAATTTCCTTGACAAACTCGCAAGATGTATGGATGAATATATTGCTAGTGACGAATGGGTTGAAGATGCTCGCAAGAAAAGGGCCGAAAAGGCACAGGGGGGCAACAAATGAGCAAGATAGATGAATTGTTGAAGAAGTATTGCCCCAATGGTGTTCAGTTCATAACGTTTGAAGAAGTCTGTGACTATGAGCAACCAGGCAAATATATTGTCGAAAGTACAAATTATTCCGATGACTATACAACACCTGTATTGACCGCTGGTCAAACATTTATTCTTGGTTATACCGACGAAACAGAAGGGATATACCAAGCATCCAAATCAAATCCCGTAATAATTTTTGATGACTTTACTGGCGCCTTCAAATGGGTCGATTTTCCATTCAAAGTAAAATCATCGGCGATGAAATTACTTACACCAAATGGTAAAGCTTTACTTCGCTACATATTCCATTATATGGGATGTTTGAACTTTTCTTCCGATGAACACAAACGTCTTTGGATAGCAACCTATTCAAAATTCAAAATCCCTGTACCTCCTTTGGAGGTGCAGCGTGAAATAGTCCAGGTACTGGACAGTTTCACGATGCTCACAGCGGAGCTTTCAGCGGAGCTTTCAGCTCGCAAAAAACAGTATGAGTATTACCGAGACCAGTTGCTGTCCTTCAATAATGTTAGGGGGGGGCTAACTTTTGCGAACCCCGAATCTGTAAGGTGGATGACATTGGGCGAGATTTGCGATATGAAAGCTGGTAAGGCAATCGCTGCTGTGGAAATAAATGCAGAACAAACAAAGCAATTTCCATATCCTTGTTATGGAGGAAATGGTGTTCGTGGTTTTGTTGCGAACAGTAATCAAAATGGTGAATTTTGTTTGATTGGAAGACAAGGGGCTTTGTGTGGGAATGTTTGTTTTGCGACTGGGACTTTTTATGCGACTGAGCATGCAGTTGTTGTGAAAAATGATGCAAGATTAAATAATCGTTATCTATATCATTTGCTTACTGCAATGAACCTGAATCAATACAAATCGCAAGGTGCTCAGCCTGGATTAGCTGTAGGAAACCTAGAAAAATTAAGTATTCCTGTTCCTTCAATTTCGGTTCAACAAAAAATTGCAGAAGTCCTTGACAACTTTGATTCCATTTGTTCTGACCTTCAAATCGGCTTGCCAGCAGAGATTGATGCACGAAAAAAGCAGTACGAATACTACCGTGATTTGTTGTTGAGTTTTGAGCCGATTGGCACGGTTCTTGCTAAGCAAGCAAGCAAGCAATAATTAGTCTCTATCAGTATGTTTATGGTTATGTAGAAGTGATGTTAGGTGAAGTGGCAACTATAAGTCGTGGCGGAAATTTTCAGAAAAAGGACTTTGCCGAAAGCGGAGTCCCCTGCATCCATTATGGGCAGATTTATACACGCTACGGACTGTATGCCGACAAGACCATATCCAGCATCAGCAACGAAGCCGCTCAGAAACAGAAGTTCGCACAGCCAAACGACATCGTAATGGCCGTAACAAGTGAAAATGTGGAAGATGTCTGTAAGTGTGTTGCCTGGGTAGGCAATGAACCCATAGCGGTCAGTGGACACTCTGCCATCATCCATCATAATCAAAATGCAAAGTTCTTGACCTATTACTTTCATACATCAATGTTCTTTGAACAAAAACGAAAGCTCGCCCATGGAACAAAGGTGATAGAAGTGACTCCAGACAAGTTGAGTGACATCAAAATCCCGCTCCCATCCCTTGCTGAACAAGAACGGATTGTGGCTGTCCTAGACAAGTTTGACGCATTGGTGAACGATTTGAGCGAAGGTCTGCCAGCTGAAATAGAAGCCCGCAAAAGGCAATACGAATATTACCGAGACAAACTGCTATCTTTTAAGAAGATTGCGTAGTTAAAGGGAAATGGTTTATGATTTACTCTACGATAGCCGAAAGCAACGAAGCGACCGTGGTTGCGGAATACACTCCGACCAAGTCCAAGTCTTCTGCGTACCAGAGCGAAGCCGACTTGGAGAAAGAATTTATCCGCTTGCTTTCCAATCAGGGCTACGAGTATATCCAAATCCATTCCCAAGACGATTTAATCGCCAATCTTCGTACACAGATAGAAAAACTGAACGCCTTTAAGTTCACTGATAATGAATGGGAACGGTTCTTCAACGAGTTCCTGGCAAACAAGAATGAAGGTATTGTTGAAAAGACCAGGACGATTCAAGAAGATTACGTCAAGACCCTTATAACGGACAAGAAGAAGTCCAAGAACATAAAGCTGATTGACAAGGACAACATCCACAACAACTCTCTCCAAGTTCTTAATCAGTATGAAGAGGAAGATGGCTCGCACAAGACGAGATACGATGTCACCATTCTTGTCAATGGATTGCCGTTAGTTCATGTGGAGCTGAAAAGGCGTGGTGTCGCCATCCGTGAAGCATTCAACCAAATCAACCGTTATCAAAGGGATAGCTTTTGGGCGGGGTGCGGACTGTTCCAGTATGTTCAAATCTTTGTTATCAGCAATGGAACGCACACCAAGTATTACTCAAATACCACCCGTAACGCCCATATTAAGGAACTAGGCTCTAGCAAGAGCGGTAAACTCAAAACGAGCAATAGCTTCGAGTTTACGAGTTTTTGGGCGGATGCCAACAACAAGAACATCTTTGACTTGGTTGACTTTACCAAGACCTTCTTTGCCAAGCACACCATACTGAACATCCTTACCAAGTATTGCGTGTTCACATCGGAAGAACTGCTCTTGGTGATGCGCCCATACCAAATCACTGCTACCGAGAAAATCTTAAACCGCATCGTCATTGCCAACAACTACAAGAAGATGGGCACTGTGGGGGCGGGCGGTTACATTTGGCACACAACGGGTTCGGGCAAAACCTTGACCTCGTTCAAAACCGCTGTATTGGCTAGCAAGCTGGACTATGTGGACAAGGTGTTATTCGTGGTTGACCGCCAAGACCTTGATTATCAGACGATGAAGGAATATGACCGCTTCGAGAAGGGGGCGGCAAACGGCAATAAGTCCACGAAGATTCTTCAAGACCAGTTGGAGAATAAGACCGCAAAGGGCGCCTTCAAGGACTACCGCATTATCGTTACCACCATCCAAAAGCTCGGCTGTTTCATTACCAAGAACAAGACCCACGAAATTTACAACAAGCACATCGTTTTTGTATTTGACGAATGCCACCGCAGCCACTTTGGGGAACTGCACCAAAAGATAACCAAGGCTTTCAAGAACTACCACTTGTTCGGCTTTACGGGAACTCCCATATTCCCGCAGAACGCAGGGAGCAGCAAGAATCCGCTGCTGAAGACAACCGAACAAGCCTTTGGCGATAGATTGCACCATTACACGATAGTCAACGCCATCAAGGATGGAAATGTCCTTCCGTTCCGCATAGATTACATCAATACCGTCAAGAAAAAGAACGGTGTGGCGGACAAGAAAGTTTCAGCCATTGATACTGAAGAAGCCCTTGGCGACCCGAAGAGAATCACAGAGGTGGTCAAGTATGTGCTGGAACACTTTGACCAAAAGACCAAGCGAAATGCCTACTATCAGTTGGCGGATAAAAGGCTTGCGGGCTTCAATTCCATCTTTGCCACATCGTCTATCCCGATGGCGAAGAAGTATTACTACGAGTTCAAGAAGCAAATTGAGGAAAAGCCGTTCCCCCTGAAGATTGCGACCATATTCAGCTTTGCTCAGAACGAAGAGGAAAATGGCGGTATTCTGACCGAAGAAGACTTTGAAACAGGCGCCTTGGATGCAACATCCCGTGACTTCTTGGACAAGGCGATAGCCGATTACAACAAGATGTTCAAAACCAACTTTGATACATCGGGCGACAAGTTCTTGAACTACTACAAGGATATTTCGCTCCGCATGAAGAAGCGGGAAATTGACTTGCTGATAGTGGTCAATATGTTCCTCACGGGGTTTGACGCCACCACACTGAATACCTTATGGGTGGACAAGAACCTTAAACAACACGGACTCTTACAAGCCTATTCACGTACGAACCGTATTTTAAATTCGGTCAAGACCTTCGGCAATATCGTCTGTTTCCGCTCTTTACAGCAAGAGACGGATGATGCCATCGCCTTATTTGGCGACAAGGATGCGGGTGGAATCGTTATTCTTCGCACATTTGAAGAATACTACAACGGTTTCAAGGATGAAAAGGGCAAGAAACAACCAGGCTACCAGCAGCTCTTGGATGAATTGCAGACCCTTTATCCATTGGGCGAGGAAATCATAGGCGAGAAGAAAAAGAAGGACTTTGTAGCCCTGTTTGGTGCGATTCTACGGCTTCGTAACATCTTGACATCCTTTGACCAGTTCAAGGATGATGAAATCGCTGAAAGGGATTTACAGGACTATCAGTCCATGTATATTGACATTCACGATGAACTGAAGGGTCATAGGGATGGAACAAAGGAATCCATCAAGGATGATGTAGAGTTTGAACTGGAACTTATCAAGCAAGTTGACATCACCATTGATTACATTCTCGCCTTGGTTGCCCAATACCACGATGGTCATTGCAAAGACAAGACCATTCTCACGAAGATTACCAAGGCGGTCAATAGTAGCCTGGAACTCCGTAGCAAGAAGGACTTGATTGAAGCCTTTGTCGCACGGGTCAATACCAAGACCGATGTGGACAAGGATTGGAAAAAGTTTGTATCGGAAGAACGGGAAAAGGACTTGGTAGAAATCATTTCCGAAGAACGGCTCAAGGAACCCGAAACAAGGGCTTTTGTCGCCAATGCTTTCCATGATGGCGAACTAGACGAGAACGGCACGGAAATAGCCAACATACTCCCCCCGATGTCTCGGTTTGGCGGTGGCAACCGCTCTGAAAAGAAAGCCACGGTCATTGAAAAGTTGCAGCGCTTCTTTGAAAAGTATTTTGGTTTGGGCGATTTTGAAGAAGCTGAAACGGTCGATTCTGATAATGTAGATAAGGCAAGGAACATTTACAAGTTGCCGCAAGCAGAGAACCCAACCCGTTACGGTATGGTAGCTGAAAAGCCTGTTCCTTTTTCTGCCAAGAAAGAAAAGTAAGAACCCATAAAAGATTCACCCTATAAACTAAATGTGAAATATGGGTGAGCGATTATGGATTTCAAAAATATAGTGTTTGAATACGAACTGGACGGTTGCATGCGAATGCTTCGTCTTCAACAGATGTTGGAACAAAATGGCGTGGTTAGTGTCCTTGATTCCAAAAAGGCGCTTATAACGGTTTATGTTGAAGAGCGAGACAAGGAAATAAACAACCCGTTTTTTTATGTCCTTTATGGTTATAACGATATTGGACTCCCATTTCTTGATATTAAGGCAATCAATCCGATTCCAATGTGGGAGGTGTTGCTTCTTCTATGGAGAGAATCGACACTTGATTTTAAGGCGAAGATGATTAAACACATCATTGATGATGTCCGAATAGAGACTGTTACTTAATCGCTCAAACTCAAAAAAGGGGTGGGTCTTTTCGACCCATCCCTTTAACGGTATAGATGCTTTATAAGCATCATATCAGATTTAACGTTTTCAAATAGGTTTCAGTGATGGAGATACAGCTGTGGTTGAGCATTTTTTGCAGTCTGTAAATGTCATTGCCACTCTTGATATAGAATGCCCTGCTGTAGTAATGGCGAAAGTCATGTGCGGAATAGACCGTGGGGATAATTCCTTGCTGATGGAGTTTCTTCATCCAGTAGGAAATTTGCATTTTCAGTTTGGGAGCATCCAAATTGGAGAAGGGCTTCTTCTTTCCCTCAAAGGTGCCAAAGTATTTAAGCACTGGGGTGGCGCCTATACATTCGGTTTCGTTCAGGTGACCGTTGTGTAATTTGCCCTTAGATTGCGTGGTAAATGCTTGTGAGGTGTAGTCGATGTTCAGGCTAGGCAGCCCCCCAATACGCAACCCTCTAAGGGCCATGATAGCGATGGCTGCTTTTAATTCCTTGGGGAGGTCTTTGGAGGAGAGGATTGCATTGACCTCCGTTTCTGTGGGAACCTCGATTTCCTTGGCGGATTCTTTCTTGGGGAGGCTCCTAGTACCTCGCATGGGGTTTACCACTTCATTGTCGGTTACACGTTGGGTGAATGCGTAGAAGCCGCCAATACAGGCGGCATCCCTACGGATGGATGCTGATGCCCTATTGGGGGCGGCTACATTAAGAAAACCCTTAGTGAGGGGCTTTCCTAGAAAGTTGCTTTGGATGAACTTGTCAGCATCGAGGGTGGTTAACTCTGCAAAGGACTTGCCCAGAGTGCTGAGGTACATTTCGAGGCGAGAGAGGGCAAGGGTGTACGCCTCTCTTGTGTGGGAGGACTTGGCGTTAGCAAGGAAGGTAGCCTTAAGGTCTGCGTAATTCAGCTTAGCAATCTTTGCCTTGTGCTGGAGCTCGTTGCTGTATTCGGTTGCAACTGTGATTTTAAGGATGCTAGCCTTGTCTGATTCGGGGAGATTGTCAAAGTTTGGCTTGTTGTTGATGATATTGACAACATTAGCCTCGGTGATGGGTAGATTTTTGGGATTGATGGTCTGGATTTGTTGAGTGGATTCGCTCATGTTTTTACCCCTATTTTTGTACCTGACATAAGACAATGTTATGTAAGGTTTCGTTTCTGCTAAATATACATTTGAGCAGATGTCAAAAGGTGACATTTTGGGGGGCGACCTAAAATGGTGGTCGGGGGGCGCCTGGGAGGGCGCCTGTATGAACGCGTTCAAGATGTGTAAAAAACTTTTAGGATGACAACATCGGTTGCAAAACCTATCTATGTAAACAGCTTATTTGTCACCTTTTTTGTCACCACTGATTTCGATGGCCCGTTTGAACTGGTTCAAAACCGCTTTTTTGAAACAAAAACGCCCTCCGAAGGAAGGGCGTTGTTTGAGTGGACGGTACTGGATTTGAACCAGTGACCTCTGCCGTGTGAAAGCAGCGCTCTAAACCAACTGAGCTAACCGT
>NZ_MWQL01000012.1:0-128402 GCF_002210325.1 Fibrobacter sp. UWB1 | reverse complement strand
GCGGTCGTGGTGGAATTGGTAGACACGCTAGCTTGAGGTGCTAGTGGGAGCGATCCCATGACAGTTCAAGTCTGTCCGACCGCATTACGAAGTCCGCCCTTGTGGCGGACTTTTTCGCTAAGTAAAAATGTTAGATTTCTTGATATGAAGCACGTCCTCATCATTCTTTGTCTCGTCTTGAGTTCATGCGGTTGTTGGGACATGAGCGAGCACTGCCAAGAAGAAAACCAAAAGTTCTTCAATAACGAACGCGACAGTCGCCTTTGCACAGACACAGACGCCGTCGAAAAATGCAAGGCAGAGCAAAGACAAATTTTTGCGACTCAGCAACAAGAAAGATTACTCAACATCGATTCCCTGTGCCGTGCAAACACAGAGAAAATTAAATGTAAAGATCGAGAAGAATATGGATTCTAATCTTATAGCCCCTGTTGGCATTTTGGGCTTTGGCGTCGAAGGCCAGAGCACGTTCGATTACCTTGTACGTAACGGTGTCAAGGACATCGTTGTCATGGACAAGAACCCGGTGAAGTTGCCGGAAGTTCCCGCCGGCGTGAACGTGAAGGTTTGCAGCGGCGAAAATTATCTGGATGGCCTCAAGGACTGCGTGACGGTGGTACGTTCTGCAGGCGTCTACCCCATGAGCCCCGCATTGTTCAAGTTCCAGATGAACGGCGGGATGATGACTAGCCAGATTCAGCTGTTTTTAGAACAAACTAAATCAAAGAAGGTTGTAGGCGTTACGGGCACGCTCGGCAAGGGTTCTACCGTGAGCATGATTAGCCACATCCTGACCAAGTGCGGTGTGAATAACGAGATTGGCGGCAACTTCGGTGTGCCAGCGCTTGACCTTTTGAAGGACGAAACGGCAGACCGAGTGAGCATTCTGGAGCTTTCGAGCTTTCAGCTGATGACATTGTCTGTGTCGCCGGATGTAGCAGTGGTGCTGCGTGTTTCCACGGAGCACCTCGACTGGCACCAGAGCGTCGAAGAATATCGCGACGCCAAGGCGAACTTGGTTCGCTGGCAAAAACGTGACGGCGCATGCGTGTATTTGAAGGACGCTGCCCCGACGGCAAAGATTGCAAGCGAAAGCCCCGCCAAGACGAAGTACGCCGTGAGCCTAAGCGACGGTCCGAGCGCTGGCGACGGGGACGCGGTGATTGATGGCGCCACGCTCACAATTGACGGCGAAAAATTGTTCCTGTCGGACTGCAAGGTACGCGGTATTTACCAGCTTGAAAACATGGCGGCGGCGACCCTCGCTTGCAAAGCCTTGGGAATCAAGGTGGCCGACGCGTTCGAAGCTTTGAAGAGCTACGAGACGCTCCCCTTCCGTATGGAATTCAAGGGCGAAAAACGCGGCATCGAATTCTTCAACGACAGCTACGCCACTCGCCCCGACGCGACGATCGCTGCGACCGCCAGCATGAAGCGCCCCTTCGCGCTGATTCTCGGCGGTTCCGAAAAGAATGCAGACTTTACCGAACTTTCGCAGATTCTGGTGAACGAACGTCCGAACCTCAAGCGAATCGCGCTCATCGGCGCTACCGCCGAACGCATGCTAGAATCCTTGCAGCAGGCCGGGCTCAAAGTCACCGCAAACATCTTCCCCACTCTGGAAGAAGCGTTTGCAGACAGCTTGCAAATCGGCGAAGGCGGCACCGTTATCATGAGCCCCGCCTGTGCAAGCTTCGGGCTGTTCAAGAACTACAAAGTCCGCGGCCAAGTGTTTGACAAGCTCGTCGCCGATTTGTAATTCGGATTTCAGAATTCAGATTTCGGAATTATCAATTTTAAAGTTATGCCGCACCCTGTGCGGCATTTTCTTTTTTTTCATTTTTTTCAAAAAAATTCGTCCTTACCCCTTTACAAGCGTAACGAATTATACTAAATTTGGGCTGTTCCGCTAAGGACCACGCGGTCGTGGTGGAATTGGTAGACACGCTAGCTTGAGGTGCTAGTGGGAGCGATCCCATGACAGTTCAAGTCTGTCCGACCGCAGAAGAAAGACTCAGTGAAAACTGAGTCTTTTTTCGTTTTAACGAGTCGTGTTGGTGAGTGCGAGGCGATATGCTACAGGTCCTTTACGCAACGGACGGGGCGACCAATGCTCTTGTCTCCTGGGGTTAAGTTCGCTTCATCAGCATAACCTTCACTGACCAAGAGCAAGCAATAGGCGTCAAGACTACCGCCGCCATCGCTTGCACTCCAAAAACAAATCTTTTCACCCATAAAGTTGAATAAACCATAGACGCTCCTTTGACCAGCAGGAAACGCCGAGAATCCGAATTCATCCGTGCCGTTTCCGTCATTTTCCCAGCCGTATGTGGATTTGAGTTTTTTTCCAGCAATCTTTTCGCCCCCAACAGATGCGACCAGAGTGCCCCATTCTTCTTTTTCAGGCAGGTGCCAGCCCTCGGGACATACACTGCGAAATGGGTATTTCTTCGAACAAATTGCCATATAGCCGCCTCGGCAGCCTTTCGTAGTTCCCGCACTGTCCATCACGGCAGACCAAGTGTAAAAGCGACCATATCTGGCGCAGTATTCTGCAGAATCGTTATAGCACCAGCTAATGGAATCGGAAGTGTAGGCCTTACCGAGTACCTCAAATTTATAGGGAACACCAGTGTATGCATAATTCAAGTTCTCTGCCATCCACGTCTGCTCACCAATTTTGACAGTCCTATATGTATGTCCGTCACGTTCGTCTTTAATGCAATTTTCATCCGTTTCAACATCACATGGCTCTCTTTCCTGCATCAAACTTGAAGACGAAGATTCACTGCTAGATGACTTTGGCTCGGGAATCGTAGACTCGTCACTAAGACAGCGGATGGAATATCCGCGGTCGCTGCTGCCGACGCGGGAACTGATAACGTCCATGAATACTCCATCAGAGTTATTCATTAGACCCATATCGATTGCCCCGCCCAAGACGCGGTACGAATAAGAGGATGTCCAGAAATCAGCGCGGAGGCCTTCATCGAAATAGTCGCCATCGAAACTGCCGCCGAACCGGCCTCCGACAGGGAGTGCCGAGAATCCGAATTCATCTGTGCCGTTGCCGTCGTTTTTCCAGCCACTCTTGGACTTGAGCGCCTTGCCGGCATCATCTTCGCCACCAGCCACATCAATCAGAACTCTCCATTCCGTCGTATCGGGCAAATGCCAACCTTCAGGACAAATTCCGCGCACAGGGGGTATCGGGGTGCAATGTTCGCCATTGCCACAGCCCTTGGCATTCTCGCCGTATTTTCCGACACTGTCTATTGCAGCGCCCCAAGTGTAAAGCCTTCCATATTTGGTGCAGTTACTTTTTTCGTCGTCGTAGCAGGCACTGTTTCCTACCTTGAAGTTCAGATTTTCGGCCATCCAAATCTGCGTACCGATCTTGACAGTCCTATATGTCTGACCGTCACGTTCATCCTCAAAGCAATTCTTGTCTTTGCCCACAACGCAAGGTTTCTTCTCTGAACTAGACGATTTCGCAGAAGAACTACTGGACTTCGCCTTCGAACTGCTAGAATCGTCACAGTTTTTGCAAGCGGACGAAGAGGAGCCCTCGTCGGAATTAGACGCAGAATTGCTGCTGTTGTCGTCGCCACAAGCTACCAACACCGCCGCCACTGCCCCAATCATTAAGAATTCTTTCAAAGCCATAAGTTCGTCTCCTATTAGGCATTTGTAAATATAGGCAACCATTAAGCCCGCGTCAAGCAGAGCCCTAATTTGGCATTTTTTATCTCGGTCGAGTTGCATTGGCGAAGAAAACTCGCGATTTATGCGACAGAGCCGAACGGTCATAAGCAATTTCCGTGAGCCACGAGCGACTCGTCTTAACAAGTCGTGAGGGCGAGAGTGAGGCGATATCACATTTTCATGTATGTGACAGAGCCGAACGGTCATAAAAAGTCTCCGTGAGCCACGAGCGACTCGTCTTAACGAGTCGTGAGGGCGAGAGTGAGGCGATATCACATTTTCATGTATGCGATAGAGCCGAACGGTCATAAAAAGTCTCCCCGGTACAAAGTACCGAGGAGACTCCGTTGGAGGTGTATGTAAGAATTACTTGGAGGTATTCACCATGAACTTCTTGCTGCCATTCACCTGCTTGAGCATGTACACGCCCTTGGCAAAGCCTGCGGCATTGAGAGCCTTGGAGGCAGCCATGCCAGACAGGTCAACCGTACCGACCTTGACACCAGTCAAGCTGAACACGTTGTAAGACCGTTCAATCTTGTTCTGGAGCTTGAGCGCGGCAATAGAGGTCTTGCCCGGATCAGCATCCTTGCCTGCAGCAAATTCAATGTAGTCAATGTCCATCCAGTCACCGGTCACGGTGAAGCGGAGGATATGCTTACCGGCAGCAAGCTTGACGTTTGCCTGAACGACGTTGTAGTCATCGTAGTTTTCTTCGCCGTCATTCTTGGGCACAGCGATTTCTTCGGTAATGTTTTCGCCGTCGATAGCGAGCTGGAAACCAGAAGTTGCATTTGCTGAAGCCACGGAAGCGAACATGGTGTAATCACCAGCTTCGGCCACTTCTACAGTATATTCGAGCCATTCGCCGGTCTGGTTGTAACCCACGACATAGCCATTATTCTTCTTGTAGATATCAACGCCGGTGCCTTCGCGATAGCTCTTGCCGCCATTACTTTCGGCGCCGTGGTCGTCAGAATCGTTGTCAGCGTAAGAGTCATTGCCTGCGCCATAGCCCGGTTCGTCGAAGTTTTCCATTTCAATTTTACCCGGGATAGCCCAAGCCTTGCCGCCGAACGGTTGCTGCGGTTCAGGTTCGCGCTTGGTACCCTGGAATTCCCATTCCAGGATACCCATGGTCGAATCCTTTCCATTATTCTTGAACACAAAGAATAGCTGGTCCACAACGCCGCTAAGGCCCGTCATGGCACAGTCATTGTCCGTGAAAGTCATGTTGTTGCTGGTCTTCGCCAGTTCGCAGGTACCGGCAAGTGTTCCGGTGGCACTGCCCTTGTGAATTTCAATCTTGTTGCCATCGCCAACGTTCGCGGCCTTGATGCGGAGGTTCTCGGCACCGTTACCGAAGTCCACACCAGAAACACGGATCCAGGATTCGCTACGGCTCGTGAGCGGCAGCAGCACGTGCTTCACCGGCTGTCCCTTGGTCCAGTCGGTACGGCTACGGATGTTCATCTGCTTGGAACTCGTCGTTGCCTTGTAGGTCTTGTACGGGTCAAAGTTCTTGATCTGCTTCGGGCCTTCACGGGTGAAGGTGAGCTTGTTCATCTTATCGCCACTCCAGGTGAGTTCGTCGATGGACACGCTTCTGTGGTTTTCGTAGTTCGGATTTTCAGAACGCACGCCCTGTTGCGTCGTTGCGGCCGGATGGTTGTCGGAAGTCACCAAGCGGCGATCGTGATACACGGCATACCACTTGTCCTTAAAAGGAGCGAAGCCCTGGTGGTTGTTACCGCCTTCGCCATGAGCGTCTGGCACAGAGCCAATCCCCGGAATGACCGTACCCACAAAGGTATAGGGGCCCCAGATATTGTTAGACATACCATAATCAATCACCTGACTACGGTTGTTGAAACTCAGGTAATAGGTGCTACCCTTCTTGTGCAAGTAAGGAGCTTCGAAGGAGTTCGGCAAAGAAACCTTCTTAAGAGAATTCTTGTCGAAAGTAATCTTGCCGTTGCTTTCGGTAAAACTGATAATGTCGAAGTTGTTGCCATACGGGCGGCTGGAACTTTCGCCACCACCGAAAATCACGTAACCCTTACCGTCGTCATCAATCAAGATGCCCGGGTCAAAGCAATGCGCAATGCCGTCGCAGCCACCGATAAGGCTACCGCCACCTGCAATTCTATTGACGCCATGAGTTTCCTTAACAGGGTCGGTATAGGGGCCGTCGATCGCGGGCGCCGTAATCATGCCCACACCGCTTGCACCATCGGGGTAAACGATATAGACCTTGCCATTCTTAACGGCGATGCCCGAAGCCCAAGTGTTGTTCGGGTAATTGCCGAATTCACGCCTGGAGCGGAAAATCATGCCGTGATCAGTCCAGTTCTTCATGTCTTCAGACGTGAAGGCGTAAAGGCCGACAATATCGTAGTTCCAGTTTGTCTGGTTGTTATAATCATCCACATCGGTCAAGATGTAGAAGGTATCACCGTCGGAGGCGCAAGAGGGATCCGCCAGATAGTGGTAAGAAGAAATGGGGTTGTCGGCCAAGCCGAATACGGCAAGGCCAGCCACAAGGCAAGCAGCCTTTTTCCACACCTTTTTGTATTCCATTTATCACTCCATGCAGGAATCTACACACGTAGACCCATCCGAAATTAAAGTTACCCCTTTTTGGCTCCAAAAAACACATTTATAAGGGGATTCCTATGGATAAATTGACAACGGGGCGGCGTAGCCGCAGTAGGCAGAACCTAGTTGGTAGAACTTAGAATTATTTCTAAATTTACGCATAATGAATCGATTTGAGCTTTTAAAGACCTCCAAAAAATCGAAAGCGCGTCTTGGCGTGGTCCATACCGACCATGGCGACGTGACAACGCCGATTTTTATGCCTGTGGGCACCGAAGCGACCGTAAAAGCGGTCACTCCTGCGCAGCTTAAGGACATCAAGGCCGAAATTATCCTTGCAAACACCTACCACCTGTACCTGCGCCCCACTACCCCGCGTATTGCAAAAGCGGGCGGGATCCACAAGTTTATGGGCTGGGACGGTCCGGTTTTGACAGACAGCGGCGGATTTCAGGTGTGGAGCCTGAAGGATTTACGCAAAATCACCCCCGAAGGCGTGGAATTCAGAAGCATTCTGGACGGTTCGAAGCACTTTTTCAGCCCGGCAAGCGTCATGAACGCCCAGCGCGAAATCGGCGCGGATATCATTATGGCGCTCGACGAATGCACCCCGTTCCCGAGTACCGCCAAGGAAGCCGAGCATAGCCTCAAGTTCACGCTCAAGTGGACCGCCGAGGCCATGCAATGGCTCAAGGAGCACCCGCCCATTCATGGTTACGACCAGCAATTCTTCGGAATCATTCAGGGCGGCATGCACAAGGACTTGCGCAGGCAAGCCATCGAGCGCATTGCCGAACTTGGCCCCGACGGTTATGCCATGGGCGGCCTTTCGGTCGGCGAGCCCACCGAAACCATGTACGAAATCGCCGATTTTTGCACCGACATTTTACCCAAGGACCACGCCCGCTACGTGATGGGTGTGGGCACGCCGTGGAACTTGCTCGAACTCATCGAACGCGGGGTCGACATGTGCGACTGCGTGATGCCGACCCGCAATGCCCGTAACGGCATGCTATTCACCAGCGAAGGGGTGTTGCGCTACAAGGCCGCCCGCCATGCCGAAGAATTCGACAAGCCGGTGGACCCGAATTGCGACTGCTACTGTTGCCGCAACTTTAGCCGCGCGTACCTGCGCCACCTGCATCACGCCGGAGAATCCCTCGGGTTTACGCTGGCGAGCATCCACAATCTGCACTTCTACCTGCACCTGATGCGCGAAGCCAAGCAGCACATCGCCGACGACACTTTTGAAGAGTGGAAAAAAGAAAAGTGCGAAATTCTGCAGCGAGATTTGCAATAGCTTAAATGTGCAATATTTTAAATGAAAAAAACTCCGGTTAAACCGGAGTTTTTTTAAAGGTGACCCCCGCCTTCGCGGGGATGACAATTGAGGATTAGCGGATGCTAATGCGGGCGGTCTGGGCAGCCTTCACGGTCTTGACACGGACCACGTAGCTACCGCGGTTCATGCCTTCGAGAGACACCTGGTGGTTACCGGCGGCGCTTTCGAGGCGGTTCATGACCATGTTACCCTGCATGTCGAACACCTGGATGCGGGCTGCAGCGGCGGTCGTCACGTTGAGCGTAGAACCGTTCACGCTGAGCTTGAGCTGGCCAGCAGACTTGCGAGCCATGCGGACACCAACGCTTGCATCCACGCACTTGAAGTCGTCCACAAAGAGGAAGTTGATCGTCGGCTGGTATTCAATGTTCTTGTAGCCAATCACTTCCCAAGCGAACTTCTTGATGTTCTTCTTGTTCAAGTCAACCGGTTCGCCCCAGCTCGGCTGTGCGATATCATCCCAGCTGGCCACAACGGTCGTCCATTCGAGAGCATCTTCAAAGTTGATCTGGTGATAGGCGTAATCAGCCACCTGACCATCCTGGACCTTGAAGGTATGAGCACTACCTCTGTAGCGGTAGCTCAAAGCCGAGCAAGCGCTCAGGTCAACACCCTTAGAGGTGTCAGCATGCGTATTGAGACCGAGAGCGACAAACGGAGCTTCCTTATAAGTACCCTGGTTCCATTCGATTTCTGTCAAAGCAGCAAAGCCCTTAGTGCCGTTAGCGGCATCGGCTGTACCCGGGAACACCACGACATAGCCACCGAGGGTGTTGTCATAGACATTGGAAATCTTGGAAAGGCCACCCGGTTCCTTGTCGGTATAGGCATACCAGGTACCAGTCGTAGAGGCAACTTCATCACCGTCTTCAAAGTCATCGATAACCTTGATGTCGGTAATCACCGGAGCGACAGAAGAAGAAGAAACGGTCGGAGCAACGCTGGAGCTGGACTTGCCGCCCGGAGCAACGCTAGAGCTGGACTTGCCACCCGGAGCAACGCTGGAGCTAGACTTGCCTCCCACAGAAGAAGAAGACTTCGGAGTGTCACCGGCACCACCGCTCACAGCGGTGAAGCTGAGGCCATCGCACTTCACATCGTCGATGTAGAGATACGGATACTTGGGCTGGTTCATATCGTCCGGAACCTTTTCGAGGCCCTTGATTTCCCAAGAAAGACGAGTTGCGTGAGCCATGTTGATCGGCTTGGAACGAGAATCGTCACCCCAAGTTTCCTGCTTCAGCATGTCAGTCGTGATTTCGACTTCCTTCCAGCCTTCGGAGGCATCCTTGTTCACGCGGTGATAGTTGTAGTCAGTAACGTCGGTCGTTTCGATTGCGAAGTTGTGGCTTGCACCCTTGTACTTGTACTTGATCGTAGAGCACTTGGAGAAGTCAGCATAAGCCTTCGGAGAATCCTTCTTTTCTTCCTTCAGGAGAGTGAGGAACATCTTGATGTACGGACCGTAATCGAGAGTACCCTTACCGATCTTCACGTCCTTAAGGGCGGCCATATACTTGGAAGTATTCTTGCTATCGCCGCTGACCGGGTAAACAACCTGGTAGGTCGAGTTGCCAAAGTCGTCTTTAATCACGTCGTTAGAAATGGAGCTCTTACCGCCGTTTTCCTGGTCTTCGACAGCAGCCCATGCACCGCCAAGGTAGCCGTAACGGTTGCCATCTTCCATGTCATCGAGAATGGAAGTGGTAGCACCATTGGCAACGCCCGTAGAGAATCCGCTTTCTTCTTCAGCAGAACCGTTCTGGAGGCCGCAATCCTTATAGGTTGCGCCACCGAGCTTGCTCTTCACGTACTTACCGGAATTGGTGTAAGAGAAACCGTTTTCAAACACTGCAGAAGAGAATGCTGCAGAAGTTTCGTCCATAGCAGAAGCGTTCCAGTTCGTCCAGGACACGCCCTTCTGAGCCATCCATTCTACCCACTTGTTACTGGAGTTTTCATCCGGCTGGCCATCACCGTTGGCATTGACGGTACCCCATTCGGTAGCGAACACCGGAACGCCCTTACCCATAGCAGATTCAGCAGCCTTGTTGTAGCCGCCATCGCCCATGTAGTGGGTTGCAGCATAAAAGTGAAGCGTGCAACCATAGTTCTTGTCGGAAATACCTGCATTAGCGCAAGCGTCCGGCTGGCTAGACCATCCCGGGCTACCCACGAGAATCAAGTTGTCGGAATATTTACGAATTACAGGAATCACAGCGTCGGCATGAGACTTCACTGTACCCATATCACCAGTCGGTTCGTTCCAGATTTCAAAAATCACATTGTTATACTTACCGTATTCCTGAGCTGCATACTCAAAGAACTTGACAGCATCATCGGTAAAACCGGTAGAACTTTCGATGTGCCAGTCGATAATCACATAAATGTCCTTATCGACAGCGGCGTTCACGACGTTCTTCAAAAGAGCCTTCTGGAAGCCTTCGCCACCCGTCGTGTAAGAACGGCCCGAGCTGTTAAACTTTTCGTCAGCAGCACCAAGAGCAAAACGAACCACTTCGACGCCCATGTCATCGACCAAGCGGTTGATACCCTTTTCAGAGTAGAAGTCGGTAGAATAGGTGTTGCCCGAGCTCCAGAAAAGGCTCATGCCCTTGACCTGGACAGCCTTGTTGGCATATTCGGGACAAGAACCCGAAAGTTTGCCACCATTGGCCTTAAGTTCGCCGTAAGTGCTAACAGGGCCGACCCTGCTTGCCGTGATTGCCATGGCGGACACCGCAGCCATAGACATAATCGCAAGAATCTTTTTCATTCTAGACCTTTTGGTTTATGTTAAAAACCAATCCCTTATTAATCCCATATAAAAAATAGTAATGAGAAGAACAATTTCCTTGTAATATTTTTTTATAGTTTTTTTGAGCCCAATAGCCACCGCGTTTCTAAACATCTTTTTACAAAAAGAAAGCCCAACCCGAAGGCCGGACTTTCTCCATTGTAAAATTTCAAACACCTCGATTTTACAATTACTCCACAGACTTGCCCTTTTCAACAGCGTCGGCAAGGGACATGCCAGTAAATTCCTGAGCGCTGAACCAACGGCCACTCTTCTTGTCGTCGAGCATGACAGACACCATGGAACCCGGAATCACGCTTTCAGGTGCGTTAGGGGCGTTGGGGCCACCGAGATCGGTGCGCAACCAACCCGGATCCATGACGTTCATCATGACATCGGTACCATTCAGCTTGCAGGCAAAGTCCTTGACAAATTTTGTCAGAGCAGCCTTGGCGCAGGCGTAACCCATGAGTTCGGGTTCGTTGGCGATGCCACTAGTGGTAAGCTGCATACGGCCAAAGCCACGCTTGATCATGCCCGGCAAAAAGTGGTAGGCAATCTTGATTGGAGCCAAGAAGTTCACCGCCATAGCCTGGTGGAAGTCTTCCATGGTATTGGTGAGGTAATCGGTAAAGTAATGGCTCATGAGGCCGGCGTTGTTGAACACGATATCGACCTGCACGCCCCAGGAATCAATTTCAGCGAGAGCGGCATCGATTTCGCAAGCATGTTCGAGGTTGCAACCCACTGCGCGGACTTCGACACCGTACTTCTTGATTTCGTTCATTACCGGTTCAGCATGGGACTTGTCGCGGCCCTGCAGAATGATATTTGCGCCGAGCTTCGCCATTTCGATAGCGGTGAGACGGCCCACTCCGCGGCAGCCGCCCGTAATCAAGGTCCATTTGCCCTTTACGTCAATCATAAGTCATCCTTTGGTTGTTTGCGAGGGTTACCCCACCCTCTCGGTTTATGGATATAAAGATAGACTCCATCGATACAAAAAGCACCGATTTTTTCAAGAAATCTGTATACAAGAGTAAATAATCCCGATTGCAAGTGTAATACAAACGCATTTTTATTGTGCCACACAGATTCGAATTCGCTAACGCAAATTCAGAGTCATGCAGAGAAATGCTAAATTTGTCCCAAAAATTTAAAGGATGTGAAAAATGAAAAGCTCTAGAGACAACTGGGGTTCGAAGCTGGGCGTGATTCTCGCTGTCGCGGGTTCCGCCGTCGGACTCGGCAACTTCTTGCGATTCCCGGTGCAGGCAGCCACAAACGGTGGTGGCGCATTCATTATCCCCTACCTCATCGCCTTCTTGCTTTTGGGCATTCCCCTTTCTTGGATGGAATGGACGCTTGGCCGCGCAGCTGGCAACAAGCATCACGGTACTGCCCCGGGCGGATTCCACTACATTCTGAACAAGAAACCCTGGGCCAAGCACCTCGGTTCGCTCGGGCTCTTGCCCCCGCTGTTCATCAGCTTCTACTATATCTTTATCCAGTCTTGGATTCTCGCGTTTACCTACTACTCTGCCACAGGCAAACTGATGGAAGTGGTCGCCGGCGGTTACGAGCCCATGAAGGAATTCTTCGGCAACTACATCATGCTGAACACCAAGATTGGCCCGATTCCCGCCGCCATCCTCTTCTTCTTGATTACGTTCGCCTGCAACATGGGACTCCTGTCGTTCGGCGTGCGCAAGGGCATTGAACGCGTGAACAAGATTACCATGCCGATTCTTTTGATCATGGGCATTATCCTTGTAGTGCGCGTGCTTACCATTAGCGATATCGGTAAGGGCCTCGCCTTCGTGTGGAACCCGAACCTTTCTGAAATTCTGAACCCCGCCGTTTGGCTTGCCGCTTCGGGCCAGGTATTCTTTACCATGAGCCTCGGTATGGGCATTGTTTTCTGCTACGCCAGCTACCTGAAGCCCAAGGAAGACCTGGTGCTTTCGTCTTTGACCGCAGGCGCCACCAACGGCTTTGCCGAAATTATCCTCGGCGGAACGATTGTGATTCCGATGGCCGTGCTCATTGCCGGCAACAACATCGAAGAATGTGCAAAACTCGGCACCTTCGGCCTCGGCTTCCAGACTATGCCGTTCGTGTTCGGCCAGCTGCCCTTTGGCGGATTCTTCCAGACGCTGTGGTTTGCGATGCTCTTTATCGCGGGCGTCACTAGCGCCATTTCGATTATCCAGCCGCTGATCAGTTTTTGCGAAGACGACCTGAAGTTTAGCCGCAAGGGCTCCATTACCGCCACCGGTACCGTGACCTTCTTGGGAGGCCTTGTGGGTATTTTCGGCCTTGCCGCAGGCGCGGTCGACGAGCTCGACTTCTGGGGCGGAAGCTTCTTGCTGGTGGTTCTCGGCACAATCCAGGCATTCATCTTCTCGTTCGTGCTCGGTCGCCGCAAGTCCGACGTGATTGGCGAAGACGGCAAGCCGGAATGCGAAGCTTTCGCCTTGATGAACGACGGCGCCGCCCTGAAACTCCCCCGCTTCTTTAGGCCGATCATTATGTACGTGTGCCCGATTTACCTGGCAGTCGTGCTGGTCGCCTGGATGATTCACGACGGCATGGGCGTGCTCCTGTTGAGCAACGTTCCCGCCGATGCCAAGGTGACGTTCCTCGGCAGCGAATTCTCGCAGATTGGCTTTACCTGGGGCGTTCGCGGATTCCTGCTCGCTCTTGTGGTGCTCTTGAATATTGCCATCTACTACGCCTGGAAAAAGAACGGTCCGGCCAGAAAGACCACCATTCTCCACAAGCAGAACATGAGTATCGGTGATTCCGACAACGAGGAGGCATAACATGGAATTTTCTACTAGCGGCCTGATTTTTATGGTCCTTTCGTGGGCCGGCATTATCGGGATGTGCACCTTCTGTTTTTACAAGGTGTTCAAGAAGAAATAATTTGGTAGAACTTAGACGCTTCGCTTGTAGAACTTAGAGAATATTCTAAGATCTAAATTCTAGCTTCAAAGTTCTAACTGAGGAATCATGAAACTTACGAAATACCAGAGTTCCATTGCGTACCTGATTTTTGTTTTCTGTAGCATTTTTGTGCAAATGGGCTTGTTTGTTCATTTCCAGCGGTGGCTTTCGTTCTCGTTCGAGGGGTCTGCCTTCTGGTGGCGCAGCATGCTGTTGCAGGTAGCCATTTTTGCACCGAGCATCTTTATGCTCCCGGCAGCGAGCTACTTTGCGGGCCGATTCCACAAGGGTCACGTCATGGCGTGGTCCTCGGTGGGAATGCTTGTCTCGGTAATTGCAGTCGTTGTCTGCTATGTGGCGGGCGCCGAATGGGTTGCCTACGGGCTTCTTGGCTTGTACGGTATTTTTCTTGCCGTACTCACTCCGGCAAAGCTTGGCATTATGAAAGAGATGGTCGAAAGCGAGGACTTGGTCAAGATTAACTCTTGGTACATGGCCCTTTCTGTGCTCGGCACCGCGACCGCGGCCTTCTTTGCCATGGGACTTTCGGGCAGGCCCGATTCCCCCGTAAGCATTGACCTTACATTGTGGATTTACCTTGGCTTGAGCGTCGTGACAACCATTGCCGGTTTTTGCATCAAGGTCGGCGAAAGGCATGACAACCTAAAAATGCGCTCACCCATGCGCAATTTCTCGGCCACCTGGAGCCACCCGATTGTACGCCTCTCGATTCTCGGTCTTGCCGCCTTCTGGGGCGTGACTCAGATTTTCTTGATTTTGATCCAGAGCATGACCGACATGCTGAACACCGCCGTCATTCCGGTTTCGATGTTCATCGTGACCGCCGGCTACGTGATTGGCGCCTTCTCTGCAAGCAAGGCTTCGAAGGGCTTTGTGGAAACGGGCTTGATTCCGTTCTCCGCAGCAGCTTCCGCCATTACCATGTTCGCCCTTCCGCTGGTACAAAACGGCTGGATTCAAGCGATTCTGTATGGTGTGATTGGCTGGTGCGCCGGTTCCGCCTTCGTGATTTTGCGTACCGTGATTCAAAACTTTACGCGCCCCGATACCGCAGGCCGTATTCACGCTGTGGCAAACGCAATCCAGATGGCATTGCTCGTGCTGATTATGGGCGGTCAGACCCTGCTCTTAATCTTTACGCCGATTACGCTGGATTACTGCTTCATGATTTTGGCAGTGATTCTTGCACTCTGCTTTATCGCAAACCTCAAGAACAACCCGATGGCCCTTTTACGTGCCGCACTCCGCTTTGCGTTCGCCTTTGTATTCCGCTACAAGGTGAAGGTCATGGGCGTGCAGAACATTCCTGAATCGGGCCCGGTTCTTTTGGTGGGGCCGCACTTCAGCTTTATTGACTGGGCGGTACTCCAGATTGCAAGCCCGAGACCGCTCCGTATTGCAAGCAACCGCAACACTTTTGCCGACTGGTACCAGCGCTGGTTCTTCCACGGCAACTTCCTGATCAGCATTAACCGCCGCGATCCGGCGCCCGCTATGGAAGAAATCCACAAGGCCCTCTTGAACGGCGAAGCGGTCGTGATTTTCCCGGAAGGCGAAGTGTCGAAGACTCCGTTCGTGTCGACCTTCTCGCTGGACTATTCCAAGGCAATCGAAGGCACCGAAGCTCCGATTATTCCGTTCTACATTCAAGGCCTTTGGGGCAGCCGTTACAGCCACGCCAGCGAAAGCGTGAACCGCCCGCAGTCCTTTAACCGTATCATCAGCGTCGGTTTCTCGAAGCCGCTGCCAACGAACGCGACCGAAAAAGAAATCCGCCACGACCTGGAACTTTTGGATACCGACATTTGGAACATTGCCATGGACCATTCCGCCTCCATTGTTCCGCTGTGGTTCAAGGCCATGCGCAAGCGTCGCAGCCGCATGATTTTGATTGACCCCGCCGGTAACCACGTGAACGGTTACGGAATGATTCGCCTGTGCCACTACCTCGGAAAAGTGATCAAGTCTGCCACCAAGAATGACAAGAACGTGGGCTTCATGATGCCCACCAGCCGCGACGCCGCTCTCGGCATCATGTCTATTCTCGGCACCGGCAAGACGACGGTGAACCTGAACTACTCCGCTCCGGTGGATACGATTCTCGGATGCATTGAAAAAGCGGACCTTACCACAGTGGTTACGACCCGTCCCTTCTTCGACAAACTTTGCGGCAAGAACCCGGCCTTCGCTCAGATTGCCGGCAAATGCCAGATGATTTACCTGGACGAAGAAGAAGCCAAGATGTCGACGGTTTGCCGTTTTGTTTCGGCATTCATTATCCGTGCGTGCCCGGCAGCCATTTTGCGCCGTCTGTGGTTCACCTCGGCCAAACTCGATGACGATGCAGTGATCCTGTTCAGTTCGGGTTCCGAAGGCACGCCGAAGGGTGTTGAACTCACCCACAAGAACGTGATTTCCAACGCCCAGCAAGGTGACCACATTATCAAGCTGCGCCGTACCGACGTGATGACCACCTTGCTCCCGCTGTTCCATTCCTTCGGCTTTACCATGACCTTCATGATGCCGCTGTTGGATGGCGTGCCCATGGTGCTCTGCCCGGATCCGACCGACATCAAGACGCTCGCCCGCGTGTGCGCCCAGTACAAGACCACTATCATGATGGGTACGCCCACGTTCCTGCGTGCTATCGCCATTAACCGCTGGGTCCACCCGATGTGCTTGGATTCTCTGCGTTATATTATCGCCGGTGCCGAAAAGCTCCGCCCCGAAATGCGCGAAACCTTCAAGCTCAAGTTCGGCAAGGACATTTACGAAGGCTATGGTTGCACCGAGCTCACACCGCTAGCAACACTCAACGCCCCGAACGTGTTGCTGGACGACTTCTTGACCATGGAAAAGTGCAGCGACAATTCCAGTATCGGCATGTCGGTGCCGGGAGCCATTTGCGCCATCATCGATCCGGAAACCAACGAGTTCTTGCCCAATGGCGAAGAAGGCATGTTGGTGGTAACCGGTCCGCAGGTGATGAAGGGTTACCTGAAGGACAAGGAAAAGACCGACGCCGTGGTCATCAATATCGATGGCCGTCGTTGGTACAAGACCGGCGACAAGTGCAAACTCACTCCGGACGGATTCGTACAGATTCTCGGCCGTTACAGCCGCTTTGCCAAGCTCGGCGGCGAAATGATTTCGTTGACCGCCGTGGAACTGCGCATTGCTGAATCCAAGGTCATGGACGAATGCGAATACGCTGTTACGGCAGTGCCGGATTCCGCCAAGGGCGAAAAGATCGTGCTCCTGGTCAAGGGCAACGTGAACGCCGAAGACGTTTCCCGCAACCTCCGCAAGGCCGGCATTCCGCCGCTCATGCAGCCTGGCGCCGTATTTGTGGTGGAAAACATTCCGAAGCTGGGTTCCGGCAAGTGGGATTTCAACGGAATGAAGAAAATGGCCCTGGAGCTTGTCGAAAAGAAAGCCTAGCCCCATATAACGCAGCTCTTACACGGCAATTTATACAGAATGTGTAAATTGCCGTTCTTTTTTGCATATAAAATTGTATATTATGTTGCACAGGAGAAAAAAATGGATCAGATTGTTAAAAAGGTTCAAGAATTAGGATTAACACTCCCCAAATGCCCGGCACCGCTTGCCGCCTACGTACCCGCCACCCGCAATGGCGAAACGATTTACGTATCAGGCCAGCTACCTTCGATTAACGGAGATTTTTCGGCATTCTGCGGTTCTGTTCCGACTGAAGTTTCTGTTGAGAAGGCAGCCGAAGGCGCCGCCATTTGCCTGATGAACAACGTTGCCGCCGCACTCACGCTACTTGAAGATGACGAAACGCTTCGACTCGTGCAAATGCAGGGTTTTGTGCAGTCTGCCGCTGGATTCCACGAACAGCCGGCCGTACTGAATGGCGCCAGCGAACTTGCCGTAAAGATTTTTGGTGAAAACGGAAAGCATGCCCGTACCGCTGTGGGCGTATCGAATTTGCCCAAGAACGTGGCGGTCGAAATCAGCTGCACTTTCCAAGTTTTAAAGGCTGAAGCCAAGTTCAACGGCCGTTACGGCTGGATTGAAGGCTAAAAAAGTCCATTTTTCGTAAAAAACGTCCTTTTCGAGACCCTTTCGGCTTCCGAAAGGGTCTTTTTATTCAAACTTTAGTCCAAAAACACACGATTTACTTTATCCAAAATCAAAAATTTAACAAACTTACATCAAAAACACACCAATTTCCAACAACACAAATAAAGACTTTTCCAAAAACAGGTCAAAAACAAGCAAAGTTTTCAGAACGCAACGTACAAAAAGTCACAACTTTTCAAAAAATCTTAAAAATTTTTAGATATTTTAGAGCAAATCTCTTGCCACTAGGGGGTATTCGTTCTATATTTCAGCCATATTTTTAAAACAAGAACCTAATTTAGATAGGAAAAGTTATGGCAAATTCTCCATTAAGTGGCGCAGAGGTGATTATTGAATGCCTCAAGCGCGAAGGAATTGATACCATTTTCGGTTATCCCGGTGGATCGGCCATCCCGATGTTCGATGCCATTCTGGATTCCAATATTAAAGTAGTGTTGACCCGCCACGAACAGGGTGCTACCCACATGGCCGACGGTTACGCTCGCCAGACCGGCAAGGTCGGCGTCGCTCTCGTCACCAGCGGCCCGGGCGCTACCAACACCTTTACCGGTATCTACACCGCCCTTATGGATTCTAGCCCGATCGTCGTGCTCGCAGCACAGACGACCACTCCGAACTTGGGTAAGGACGCCTTCCAGGAATGCGATACCAGCGGTATGACTTTTGCAGCCGTGAAGCATTCTTACTTGGTGAAGGATTCCAACGACCTTCCACGCATTATGAAAGAAGCTTTCCACATCGCACGCAGCGGCCGTCCGGGCCCCGTGCTGATCGACTTGCCGAAGGACGTGACCGCAGGCCCCTGCACCGCTCCGTTCACCGACAAGATGGACCTTCCGGGTTACAGGATTCCGAGCTACGCTCCTACTGAAAGTGTGGAACGTGCCGCCGAATACTTGAAGAAATCCAAGAAGCCGCTTTTGCTCGTGGGCCACGGCGCCATGATTTCGGGTGCTAGCCGCCAGGTGAAGGAACTCGCCGAAAAGTTGAACGCCCCCGTGTGCTGCACTTTGCTCGGCCTCGGCACCTTCCCGACCGACCATGAACTTTCTTTGGGTATGCTCGGCATGCACGGCACCGTGTACGCCAACAAGGCTGTTCTCGATTGCGATTTGATTCTTTCGATTGGTAGCCGCTGGGACGACCGCATTACCGGTAAGCTTGACGTGTTCTGTAAGGACGCCATCAAGATGCACATCGACATTGACCCCGCCGAAGAAGGCAAGGTGTTGCAGCCGGATGTGTTCATGTGCGGCGATGCAAAGCTCGTTCTGGAACAGCTCCTGCCGCTCGTGGGTAAGCTCGACACCGCCGAATGGGTGAAGACTTGCCAGTCCTGGAAAAAGCGTTTCCCGCTGACCTACCCGAAGCAGGGCGGTCTCCGTATGCAGCACATTGTTCAGACTGTTAGCGACCTCACGCAGGGCAAGGCCATTGTCACGACCGACGTGGGCCAGCACCAGATGTGGGTGGCTCAGTTCTTCCACACCAATTATCCGCGTCAGCTCCACTCCAGTGGCGGTGCAGGCACCATGGGCTTTGGCCTTCCGTCTTGCATTGGCGCCGCTTTCGGCAACACCACCGGTTGGCCGGTGGTAACCTTCTGCGGTGACGGTGGTTTCCAGATGACCGAAGCAGAACTTGCAACGGCCGCAATCCACAAGCTTCCCATCAAGATTTTCGTGATGGACAACAAGTACCTGGGCATGGTGCGCCAGTGGCAGGACATGTTCTACGACAAGCGTTACAGCTGCGTGGACATGAAGGGCAACCCCGACTTCGTGAAGCTCGCCGAAGCCTACGGCATTCTGGGACTGCGCATCAAGCGTAGCGCTGACGCCGAACGCGTGATCCAGAAGGCTCTGGAATACAACGAAGGCCCGGTGCTCATCCACTGCGAATGCGAAAAGGAAGACAACGTGTTCCCGATGATTCCGGCCGGTGCTCCGATTACGAGCATGATTACCGAACAGCCGAAGACTCAACTTGAAAAGCCCACGGGATCGACCTAAGGAGATAAGCCATGTTAAAGGATAAAGCACATTCTATTAGTTTGTTAGTTGCAAACCGCCCGGGCGTGCTCGTGCGCATCGCCCTCGTGTTCTCCCGTCGTGGTTACAACATCGATTCCCTGGTGGTCTCCCCCACGCTCGACCCGAACTTTAGCCGCATGAACATCATCGCTCACGGCAATCCCGAGATCTTGATGCAGATTATCAAGCAACTCGAAAAGCTCGTGGACGTGGTGCAGGCCAAGGACCATACCGATACCGACGCCGTGGAAAAGGAACTCGCACTCATCAAGGTGCGTTGCACTCCGGACCAGCGTACCGAAATTCTGCAACTTTGCGACCACTTCCACGCCAACACCGTGGACATGACCGCGACTTCGATGATTATCCAGATCACCGGAAACAGCCAGAAGGTCGACACGCTCAAGAGCCTGTTGCAGAAGTTCGAAATCGTCGAATACATTCGCACGGGTAAGGTCATCATGCTTCGCGGCGAAGAGCAGACGTAGCGAACGCGAAACGTTCGCAGTAGACAGTAGACAGTTGTCAGTAAACAGTAGACTGCAGTCTGTTTTCTGTAGACAGATGCGCCTGGTTAATGCCAGGCGTTTTTTCTTGTATCTGGTCACAGGTTTTTGCAGATTGGATTTTCTTGTAGAAATCGGGAGCCAGTTTATATATATTTTAACCAGAAAGGAGGAGTTCTGCCATGAAAATCGAGAAGAAAATCGTCAAAAACAGCGCGAAGCTAAGCATTGCCGCCAAAAGCGCCATTGCAGCATCGCTTGGTATTGCGGCCGTTGCATTGACCGCTTGCGAAGAAAGTGGCACCGCAGCGGCCCCTGATCAGCCCGTTCTCGAGAATCCTGAAACAGGAGCTCCCGAAAACGAAACTCCGAGCAGTTCAAGCGTTGTCGATATTCCTCTGAGCCACGAGGCTCTTAGCAGTTCGGCCGTTGAAGCGCTGTCGTCTGCAGCAGAACCTTTGAGCAGTTCATCGTTTGAAGAACCGTATCCACCCCCTGAAGCGGGTACCATCGCCGCACCCACCGACGAAGACATTTACGGTCCGAACTCCAGTTCTTCTTCAGAAGAGGAAGCACAAAGCAGCTCCGCTGAAGAACCGGTACCGCTCGCAGGCGATCCCATCATTGTTGAAGAAGAAAGTTCATCAAGCGAAGCGGAACAGCCCTCCAGTTCGTCCGTCAATACACTCCAAGCATGCTCCGAAAACGACCCGTGGTGCATTCAGGTTCACATGTGTAACAACGAGGACGGTTGCATGGCCGCAAGCATGGTATCCACTTACGAACGAAGCGACATCGCCGGATGAACTTAGTTCTATGCCTTACGGAACAGTGCAACTTGCGCTGTTCCTATTGTTATTATAAAGACACGCAGTCCGCTCGCCACAACGTGATGGACGACAAAACGCTTGAGCAGGCGATTCGCGTGGGGCTTGAACGCAGCCTGTTTTTCAAGCAGACTTACCTGAACATTACCTTTTTCGGTGGCGAACCCTTGCTGCGCAAGGACGCTATTTTCAAGGGCGTAAACATGGCCAAGGCATTCCTTGCCGAGTCCATGTACAAAGGCGAAGCGCCCAGTAACTTCAAGCTCAACTTTGCCGTCAACACCAACGGCACTCTCTTTGACGATTCTTTCTTTGACTTTTGCGAGCGGGAGCATTTCCGCATTTACCTTTCACTCGATGGCCCGGAGCACCACCACGACATTGCTCGCCGTACCGTAAATGGCTGCGGAAGTTTCAAGGAAATCGAAAAGAACATTCCGCGATTCGTAAAGTTAGGCGCAATCGCCCTAAGCACCGTGACGCGAGCCCATGTCGAGACGCTTGCCGAAAGCGTCAAGTGGTTGCACGAACAGGGATTCAAAAGCCTTACCACGAGCGTCGATTTTGACGGCAAATGGAGCGGCGAAGATTTTGACAGACTTGCCCTACAATACCAGAAGATGGCTTTGTACTGGAAGAAATGTCGCGATAAAGGCGACAAGATGTTCTTGGGCACGATTCAAGACAAAATCAAGTTATACCTTGCGAATTTACGGTACAGGCAATACTCTTGCCATGTATACAACGGAGCTATTGGCGTTGCGACCAATGGCAACATGTTCCCTTGCACCAGGTTCATTACCTCAAACAATAATCCGCCTTACTTACAAGGCAACGTCTTCACCGGATTTAACGAAGACGCTTGCGAACAAATTAGACAGTTCCTGGACAACGACAAAAAAGAATGCGAGGGTTGCGACATTCGCTACCGTTGCTGCGCTCATGAATGTGCCTGCACGAGCTTTTACAGCACGGGCTCTATCGAGGGAGTATCACCCGAAGTCTGCACGCATGAACGCATGCTCGCCGAAATCACCGACAAATTAATAATCAAATAAAGAATTAAAAACCGAGGACGGCTTCGGAGATTTCGTTAGCTTCGTCGGAATAATCGTCGGCGTAGTCCGGATTGAATTCGCCCCAGCCATCACTGACGCCACAACCCACGCCCACATCTAACGAAGACCATTTGAATGCGCCGTACACGCGTTCAAATCGATCCATCAAGTCAGCAAAGAAATCTTCAGGGAGTTCATCTTCGATGAGTACAGAACCGTCCATTGCCAAGAGTTCGCCTTCGGGCAATTCTTCGAAGCGGCATTCGTATTCATCCATCATGACGTCGTCAACCGAGTACCACTCGCCCGAATCTTCGCTAGGCAGGTCCATTTCGGGATACTGCTCCATCAGGGCATCATAAACGCCGGAAAGTTCATCGGTAGTTCCGACAAAACGCATCAGTATTCGACAATTCATAGAATCTCCATTCTTCGAGTAAATATAGCCGTTTTTAATTATTAAACAGCAATTCTAACCCCAAATGAACCCAATACACCCCTAATCAGCCAAAATGGAACTTTTCGTACCGCAAAGTAGTTGCAAATCACATAAAAAATGTAGAAATAAGAAAATAGTAATAAAATTTTCAGTTATTTCCTTGTCAGCACCCCCGAATTTTTATATCTTATGTACCAGAACTCTTTGTTCTCCTCCTAACCCCCAAAAAACTAGTCCGGCTCTGCTGGGCTAGTTTTTTTTGTTTTTTGCCGAAAAAAGCAAAAAAAGCTAAATTTTGGAATACTATGAAAAAGTCAGTACCTATTACGCTGCTCACCGGCTACCTCGGAGCCGGAAAAACCACCCTTCTCAATTTTGTTCTCAACAACCAGCAAGGTTACCATGTCGCCGTGATTGTAAACGACATCGGCGAAGTGAACATCGACCAGACTCTTATTGAAAAGGGCGGAAACATCACTAAAGAAGACTCCGGCAAGGTGGTGCCGCTGTCCAACGGCTGCATTTGCTGCTCCCTGAAGACCGACCTTTTGGAACAAATTGCCGAACTTCTGGAAATGAACAAGTTCGACTACATTCTGATTGAAGCCAGCGGCATTTGCGAACCGATTCCTATCGCACAAACGATTTGCATGGCCGGCGCCCAGTTGCAGAGCCGCGACGGTCGTCCGCTCCCCTGCCACCTGGACAACATCGTTTCCGTTGTTGACGTGGCTCGCCTCGCCGACGAATTCGCCGGTGGTCAGAAGCTTTTGTCCAAGGATCTCGAAGAAGAAGACATCGCTAATCTCCTCATCCAGCAGATTGAATTCTGCAACACGATCGTGATGAACAAGGTTGATAGTTTGTCCAAAACCGACTTGGAACACGTGAAGGCCGTGGTGCGTGCATTGCAGCCCGAAGCCAAGATGATCGAGACGAACTACGGCAAGGTCGAAATGAAGGATATCCTGGACACCAAGCAGTTCGACTTCGAAAAGGTCGGAAACTCCGCTGCCTGGGCCAAGGAACTTATGAAGGATACGTCTCCTGAAGACGAAGATGATGATGACCATGATGAGCATGGACATCACCATCATCACGACGATGACGATCACGATGAACACGAGCATCACCATCATGACCACGATGACGACGACCATGACGACCACGATCATGAGGACCATAGCCACTGCGACCATGAACACGGCGTGTGCCATTGTGGCCATCACCACGACAAGGATCATCCGCATGGTGACGAATACGGCATCAGCACGTTCGTGTACGAACGCCGCCGCCCGTTGATTCGCGAGCGTTTTGAAGTGTTGCTTGACGACTACCCGACTAGCATTATCCGCACCAAAGGTCTCGTGTGGTTCGAAGATGAACGCGACAACAGCTACCTGTTCGAACAGGCCGGCAAGCAGGCTTCTGCCCAGAATTTCGGACCTTGGTTCGCTAGCGAAAGTGAAGCGGAACAGAAGCGAATTCTGCGCGAAAATCCGGACTTGCTTAAGGTGTGGGACGAAAAGTACGGGGACCGCATTATCCGCCTCGTCTTCATCGGCCAGCACATGGACAAGAAAAAGATTATCGCTGCAATGGATTCTTGCCTAGGCGAGTAAAAAACAGCTCTATCGCATAATTTTGCCCCGACAATGTCGGGGCGTTTTTATTTTGGCTGGATGTTGCATATACAGCCCAAATGTTGCATATAGAAAATATTTTTAAAAAGATTGACAAAATGTTGTGATTTTTTGTAAAAAACCCAATTTTTGTTGCATAAAACTATTGACAGAGAGATAAAAAAGAGATATATTCTTGGCATAACAGGATGGAAAACAATGAAACCAATTATCGAATATTCAAACTTTCGCCAGTACCTGCTGGACTACTACGAGGAGCGTAAACGCGTTTCCGCTTTCTCGTGGCGCGAGTTCTCGAAAGTCGCCGGATTCACCTCTTCTTCTTATATGAAGGTGGTGTGCGACGGAAAGAGCAAGCTCAGCAAGATTGGTGTGGAACGCGTTGCCGCGGCAATAGGACTCTCAGGGTTTGAGCTCGACTATTTCCGCGCGATGGTCAAGTTCGGCCAGGCCGCAAACGAAGAAACCAAGAAGGCTGCCTACCGCGACATGCTCGCGATTGCGAAGGTGCATAAGGTGCGCGTGTTGGAAGGGGACTTGTTCGCCTATTACGACACTTGGCGCAACCCCATGATGCGTGAACTTGCCCCGCTGATGCCCGGCGCTACCCCGGGCGAGATGGCCAAGATGTGCTACGCCGAAACATCGGCTCAGGAAGTCCGCGAATCGCTTGATTTTTTGACTAGGACCGGGCTCCTCAAGAAAGAAAAGGACGGCGCCTTCAAGCAGTCCGAAACGTCTGTGAGCGGCACCCCTGATGCAACCAGGCTTGCACTCCGCGGAATGCACCGCCAGATGGCACAGCTTGCCGCTCCGGCTCTTGAGTTGCCGGCAACCGAACGCAACTTCAGCGGCGTCACCATGGGAGTGTCGCGCGAGAGCTACGACCGCATTGTCAAGGCGCTGGACGATTGTCGCCGACAGATTATCGCAATTGCCGCCGAAGACAAAGGCATCGAACAGGTTTACCGTTTGAATTTACAATTATTCCCGCTTACCAAAAGCGTAAAGGAGAGCAAAAATGAAAAAGCTTAACATTTGCATTGCGGGCGCAGCAGCCCTTCTCTGCTTCAACTGCGGAGATTCCAATAGCGTAAACGTTTCGGGCACCTCCGAAGAACTGAACGAAGTCGCCGACAAGGGGTCTTCGAACTCGGGCACGCCCGGGGTAGAATCCTCTAGCAGCATCGGAGAGCAAAACCAGAATTCCTCGTCAAGCGGAGACGTTCATACTCCGCCGAGCAACAACGGTTCGCTGGATGCCTACCTGCAGCAATACGATCTGCAGGCCAAGTACCGCTTCGACAAGGCCGTGCTTGCATTCAACAAGAGCGAAATGGTCGTCAGGACTCCGGCTATGGACGGCTCCACAAATTCCACAGAATTTGATGGCGAAGGTGTCAGCAAGTTTGTACAGCAGAACATCGGCGCTATAGAAGCGCTGTTCCCGAAGGCCGCCGCCAAGTACGCCGACCTGGTTGAAGCCACCAAGAACGGCACGAACGAATGCCCGCTCTACTCCTTCAACCTCTACGGCAACGAAAAGTATGCCGGCCACGTGCTGGAATACGTCTCCCCCGACACCATGAAGGTCGTGGATATCGAAGCAAAGAACTGCGAAGAAAATACGAGCAACCAGATTGTTCGATTCCTGCTCAGCTACTGCGGCGACGTGAGCAAAGACCCAGTCATCGATCGTACCACGGCAACATCGGACATCGCCAAGGACAAGTGCCCCGCGACAAAGGCCGACGATGAATGGGTCAATGTGATTGATCCGAAGGATATTGTCACGAGTTCCTCTTCGGAAACGCCGAGTTCTTCTGCCGCAGAAAATCCGGCATCCAGCTCCAGCAAGGAAATCGAGACATGCCAGCATATTTCCGATTACGACGGAATGACCGCAAACGGCAACTGCAACAGCAAAACAGACACAAGCATTGTTATCGACTGCGTAACCGGCGAAGAAATGAAATGCGTCGAGAATTATTGGACGCGCATAAACGTCTGCCCTCCGGGCAGCGACTGCGATGGCGACGGAATCCCCGACGGCATTTATAGGCCCGACTTGGAACCCTGCGATACCGACACATTGCTCTATTTCTACGGACGCAGTTACCAGTGCATTGAAAACAAGTGGGTGTACCTGCCGCCTCCAGACTCCGGCGACACCCGCGCCCAGGCAAGAAATGCGACTGTGGAACCTCGCCAGGGAATGGCCGTAACCCCGCGTGTCGTGATGGCAAGAAATGAGGACGGAACCATTTCCATTCGTGACGATGGTTACAATGCATCCAACAACTTTGTCATTGAAGCGGTTTACACCGAACTTTCTGGAGACACCATTATCGTAGACGTTATCTACCCTGACGGCGCAGATGTGAGTAGCTACCAGATAAGCGCACTCACGTTTACCGTGAGCAAAGTCTACACAAACGTGAAGTACATAAAATACAAAGACAGCGATAAAGTCAAGGAAATCTACGAAGTAGACGAACTCCTCCCCTGCGCAAGCAGTTCAACTTGCCGGGAGTGCGGAGAAGGCCTCACATGCTAATCCGCTATATCTCTTAAAGCGAAGCGACAACCTTTTTAGCATCGGCCATGGCGCGGACCACAAGGGACGCGCCATTTGCGCAGTCACCGACTGCGTAAATGTGGCGAGCCGGGTCCGGAATGATCGCGGTACGCGGCGTAAGTTGCAGGCCAAGGTCGTTCACGATGCCTTCTGCCGGGACCCCGGTGAAGCCCATGGCGAGCACCACCAAGTCCGTCTCGATGACTTCGGTGGAATTCGGGACTTCGTTGGGTTTGAGCGGACGGCCCTGTGGGGACATTTCCCATTCCACGCGGACTGCTTCGACGCCTGCGACGCGGCCATCTTTCACGATAAACTGCTTGGAAGACACGTTCCAACGGCGTTCGCCACCTTCGTGCTGGGCGTAGCTGGTACGCAGCATGTACGGCCAATCCGGCCACGGAGTGGACGGAGAACGTTCCTCGGGCGGCTTGGGCATGAATTCCACCTGGAGCACGCTTTCGCAGCCTTCGCGGATTGCCTTACCCACACAATCGTTACCTGTATCGCCACCGCCAATCACCAGAACCTTGCGGCCCTTGGCAGAGAACTTTTCAGGATTCGTTTCGCCGGGCTTGTTTGCGCCGTGCAAGAAATCGAGCGCGAGGAAGATGCCTTCGGCTTCGCGGCCCGGGATTTTCAAGTCGCGGGCATTCGGTGTACCGATGGCGAGGAAGACTTCGTCAAAATTCTTGTGGATGTATTCCGCCGAGATGTCCTTGCCGATTTCGGTGCTGCAAACGAACCTGATGCCAGCTTCTTCGAGGAGTTTGACGCGTCGATCGATAACGGACTTGTCGAGTTTCCAGTTCGGAATACCGTAGCGTAAAAGGCCACCCACCTTTTCGCGCTTTTCGTAAACGGTAACGGCGAAACCCTTGCGGCGGAGCGCTTCGGCAGCAAAGAGGCCTGCAGGACCCGAGCCGATAACTGCGGCCGTCTTACCGTTCCATTCTGCAGTAGGGAGCGTTACGCGGCCTTCTTCGAAAGCGGTTTCGATGATGTACTTTTCGATTTGGCGAACCATCACGGGGTCGTTATGCACATTGCCCGTACAGGCGGATTCGCAAAGCGCGGGACAAACGCGGCCCGTAAATTCGGGGAAGAACGCTGTCTTGCTGATGATGTTGTAGGCACGTTCGGCATTCCCTGCAGCGACAGCCGCATTGAATTCGGGCACCAGGTTACCCAGCGGGCAACCCGCACCGTGACAGAACGGGATTCCACAACTGTGGCAGCGTGAACCCTGCTGCACGATTTCCAGTGAAGTCAAGCGGCGTTCGACTTCGTTGTTGTCCTTGATTCGCTCTTCGACAGGGCGGTAAATGTCTGCGATTCGGTTAATTTGCTGCATAATAACTCCGTAAAAGCTATGAGGTCGGCGTTGTACGCCTTTGAGGTTTGAGGTCGTGCCCCACAGGGGCACTTTGAGTATTATAATCGCGCCAAAGGCGCCAAACCTTTACTCAAAGCGACCAAAGGGAGCGAGCCCAAAGCTCAAAGCCTTGCTTGCAAGGCGCGCTCACCTCCTTTCAAAAGTGCGTTCCTGTAATCCACCGGGAAGATTTTCACGAACTTCGGACGTTCGCTGTTCCAGTTTTCAAGGATGCGCTTACCCTTTTCGCTACCCGTTGCATGAACGTGCTGTTCAATGTAATCGAGGAGTTCGCGTTCGCTGTCGGTACCGGCAAGCACGCTTTCAAGGTCCACGGAGCCCACGTTGCAGCTCAGGTCGAAGTGACCCGTTTCGTCGTACACGTAAGCAAAGCCACCTGTCATACCTGCAGCGAAGTTCACGCCCACGCGACCGAGTACCACCACGCGGCCACCCGTCATGTATTCGCAACCGTGGTCGCCCACGCCCTCGCTCACCAGGAGCATACCGGAGTTACGGATACCGAAGCGTTCGCCCGCAAGACCGTTGATGAACACCTTACCGCTTGTACCACCGTAACCGATCACGTTACCAGCAATGACGTTGTCTTCGGCCTTGAAGGTTGCGTTGTGCGGCGGGCGCACGATAATCTTACCACCCGAGAGGCCCTTGCCCATAAAGTCGTTGGCTTCGCCTTCCAAATCGAGCGTGACGCCCGGAGCAAGGAAGGCACCGAAGCTCTGACCCGCAACACCCTGAAGATGAATGCGGATGGTATCTTCGGGAAGTCCCTTCACGCCAAAGTGTTCGTCCACTTCGCCGGAAAGTTCCGTACCCACCGTACGGTCGGTGTTGTGCACCACCGTGCAGAGTTCCACGGCAGTACCCTTTTCGAGAGTTTCCTTGACGAACGGCAAGAGTTCGCGGCGGTCGAAGTTGACCAGTTCTTCCTTGACATAGTTCTTGTCATAAGACTTGACGCCACCCTTGACGGTTTCGAAAATCTTGGAGAAGTCGAGGTTCTTGGCCTTGTAGAAGGCGATAGCGGAATCCTTTTCGAGGAGGTCGCTACGGCCGCAGGCTTCTTCGAGAGAGCGGAGACCGAGGCTTGCGAGGATTTCGCGGACTTCGTCGGCGATGAAGAACAAGAAGTTTTCGACGTATTCCGGCTTGCCTGCAAAGCGCTTGCGGAAGTCGGCATCCTGCGTTGCAATACCCATGGGGCACTGGTTCGTATGGCACTTGCGGTCCATCACGCAGCCAAGGCTAACGAGCAAGTTCGTAGCAAAGCCGAATTCTTCGGCACCGAGGAGTGCTGCCACCACAATGTCGCGGCCCGTCTTGAGCTGGCCATCGACCTGGAGCTTGATACGACCGCGCAAGTCGTTGAGCACAAGAGTCTGTTCCGCTTCGGCAATACCGAGTTCCCACGGAAGGCCGGCATGCTTGATAGAAGTCAGCGGAGATGCACCCGTACCGCCATCGTGGCCAGAAATGAGCACCACGTCGGCATGAGCCTTGGCAACACCGGCGGCAACCGTACCCACACCCACTTCAGACACGAGCTTCACGGAAACACGGGCCTTCGGGTTAGAGTTACGCAAGTCGTAAATGAGCTGGGCCAAGTCTTCGATAGAATAAATATCATGATGCGGCGGCGGAGAAATCAGCGACACATTCGGCGTACTGTGACGGATGCGAGCCACAAAGTCGTTCACCTTGTGAGCCGGCAACTGGCCACCTTCACCGGGCTTTGCACCCTGAGCCATCTTGATTTGCAAATCCTTTGCGTGGCGCAGGTAGTCAATCGTGACACCAAAGCGGCCCGAAGCAATCTGGCGGATAGCGGAGCTACGGATATCACCGTTCGGAGCCGGAGTATCGCGATCCGGGTCTTCACCACCTTCACCGCAGTTGCTCATGGCACCGATGCGGTTCATAGCAATAGCGATGGTTTCGTGAGCTTCGGGGCTCAAAGAGCCAAGGCTCATCGCGCCCGCCACAAAATGCTTGACAATGGATTCGCGGCTTTCGACTTCAGAAATATCGATCGGAGTCGCTTCCTTGAACTTGAACAGGCCACGGAGCGTTGCCTGACGTTCAGACTGATCGTTAATGAGCTTGCTGTAAACCTTGAACTTTTCGTAGTCGCCGCCCTGCACAGCCTGACGGAATGCAGCCAAGGACTGCGGAGTCCACAAGTGCTTTTCACCTTCCTTGCGGTAAGCATACTGACCACCGGACTGAAGCACCTTGCTTGCGTCGGCAAAGGCAATCTTCTGACGTTCGCCCACTTCGGTTGCGATTTCTTCGAGGCCGATACCTTCGATGCGGCTTGCGGTACCCGGCAGGAACTTTTCGACGAGTTCCTTGTTCAGGCCGACCGCTTCGAAAATCTGGGCGCTGCGGTAGCTACGGAGGGTGGAAATACCCATCTTCGACATAATCTTGAGAAGGCCCTTATCGACAGCCTTCACGTAGTTGGCGGCAGCTGTCACCGGGTCTACATCGAGGTCGCCGTTGTGGCACATGTTGGTAATGCTCTGGAAGGCCAAATACGGGTTGATGACCGTGGCACCGAAACCGAGCAACAGGGCAAAGTGCATCACTTCGCGGACTTCGCCGGACTGCACCACCAGACCGATTTCAGGACGTACGCCCGCTTCCACAAGGGCGCGGTTCACGCTGGCCGTGGCAAGCAGCGACGGAATAGGCACGTAACCCCAATCGATGTTCTTATCGGTCAGAACGATGATATCGAAACCATCATTCACGGCACGCACAGCATCGCCAGCGAGGTTCTGCAAGGCAGCTTCCAGGACTTCCCCATTGCCACCGAGCGGGAACTGCATCTTGAGTTCCTTGGCCTTGAAGGCCTTATCGCCGATGTTTTCAAAGCGGCGGATTTCGTCTTCGGTCACGATCGGGCGCGGAATCTTGATGAGGTGCGCCTGTTCCGGAGTTTCTTCGAGGATGTTGCCATGGTTACCGATGTAAGTCGTAAGGCTCATCACCAGTTCTTCACGAATCGGGTCAATCGGCGGGTTCGTCACCTGGGCAAAGAGCTGCTTAAAGTAGTTGAACAGCGGCTGCGGCTTGTCAGAGAGCACAGCGAGAGCGGCGTCGTTACCCATAGAACCGATAGGTTCTGCACCGTTCTTGGCCATGGGCTGCAAAATGATGGAGAGGTCTTCGGCAGAGTAACCGAAGCGCTTCTGCTGCACCAGAATATCGTCAGGAACATCGGCCGGGTTAATTTCGCTAAAGAGGCCACGAACGCTCATCTTGTTTTCGGCGACCCAGCGGCGGTACGGCTTGCTACGGGCCACGTAAGCCTTCATTTCGGCGTTCTTCAAGATGTGGTGATTTTCGAGGTCAAGGTAGATGATTTCACCGGGTTTGAGGCGGCCCTTTTCTTCGACTTCGTCGTCCTGCAGGTCAAGCACGCCCGTTTCAGAGGCCATCACGAAGAGGCCGTCTTTACACAAAGTGTAACGTGCCGGACGAAGACCGTTACGGTCGAGGATTGCACCGGCGTTCACACCGTCAGAGAAAGCGACAGCGGCAGGGCCATCCCACGGTTCCATGAGCATGGATTCATATTCAAAGAAACCACGCACGTCGCGGCCCAGGTAATGCTTCTGGCCCCATGCCTGCGGCAAGAGCATCATCATCGCATGCGGGAGGCTACGGCCCGCTGCGACGAGGAGCTCAAACATGTTATCAAGGCTGGCAGAGTCGCTCTGGCCCGGCATAATGAGCGGCAAGAGCTTCGGCAAATCGTCACCGATGACTTCGCTCTTCAGGAGCGGTTCGCGGGCACGCAAGCTGTTCAGGTTACCACGCAGGGTGTTGATTTCACCGTTGTGAGCAAGGTAGCGGAACGGATGAGCGAGCGGCCAAGTCGGGAACGTGTTGGTCGAATAGCGCTGGTGAACGAGAGCCAAGGGGCTTTCGAAATCGAGGTCGTTCAGGTCCTTGTAGAAACCTTCGATCTGGCTTGCAAGCAATAGGCCCTTGTAAACGATGCTCTTGCGGCTGCAGCTGCAAACATACACACCCTTGCAGGTCTTTTCGATCAGGCGGCGAACCACGTAAAGCTTGATATCGAATTCTTCGTTGGTCTTGAACTTGGAGCCGTCAAAGAACACTTGGCGAATATGCGGCAAGGTTTCGCGAGCCGTGTGGCCGATCGTAGCGGGGTTCACCGGGACTTCGCGGAACTGGATGACATCGACACCTTCGGATTCAGCAACGCGCTTGATTTCGGCATCCAGGGCATCGGCGGCAAGCGTATTTTCGACAAAGTACATCGCCACGCCATAACGGGCCGGAAGCGACGGGTAAAGCTTGCGGAAGAACTTATGCGGCATAGAAAGCAAAAGGCCAGCGCCGTCACCCGTTTCAGGATCGCCACCAGCCGCACCGCGATGCATGAGCCTTTTTAAGACCGTAATACCCTGCAGCACTATCTGGTGCGAGGCAACATTATTAATATTGGCAACCAGACCGACACCGCAGGCGTCGTGTTCGTTGGCCGGATCATAAAGTGCTTGAGCGTTCATAAAAAATCCTTGTTATTACTTTTTGCGCTCCGTATTTGCAAAATCCGTGCCAAATGGACAAAACCACCCGTCAATTATTGAAAAAGCGGTCAAAAATGTAAAACGAAAGCCGAATCCTAAAATTCGGTTAAATTTTCGATTTCAAAAAATGTAAAGAATCGCCGTTATTTTTACAAATTTCGTAAATAATGAAAGGGAGAAGACTCTCCCTCACTCCAGCCACGGCTCAGCCTGCTCCGCACGCAAACATGGCACCACCTAAAGGTGGCCATGTTCACTAAGGCCTAAAGGCCAAGTGACCAAAGGTCAGCCTTCGGCTGACGAATGTTCGCTTAACGGCCAGGCAATCGCCGCGTCTGCCGTTACCCTCTCGCCTAGGGGACCCACCCCCTAAACCCCCCAATATTTATTCGAACACTTTCTTTTTGCGTTGGTCGCGGCCAATCAGAACGAGGCTCACGACCACTCCGGCGAGAAGCGCGACCGAAGTGAGAAGCCATGCGGTAGAATGCCCGCAGGTCACCTGGAAGAAAAGCACCGAGAGACTCCAGCCGATGACCGTCTGGAGCACCATCATGAGCGTTCCGTAAAAGCGCCCGAGTTCACGGAAGGCGGTTCCCATGGCCGCAAGGCACGGCACATAGAGCAAGATGAACAGCAGATAAGCCAGCACCTGAAAGCGCCCCAGGTTGAAATGCGCCTGCATCGTCTTGTACGCCCCTTCGTTCCCGGCATTTTCGGATTCATCGATGGCATCCTTGACGCCCAGCGGATTCGCGATGGATGTAAAGACTTCCACCAGGTTCGCCGGGACACTCACGAGAGCCTCTTTCACGGTAGATTTCAGGCTAAAGCCTTCGTCTGTCGCAGTTTCGGCTACAGTCTCAATCGCGCCGGACTCCCCCGCAGCATTTGCGTCGCCCGTGCCCTCGATGGCATACAGCGAATTGAGCGTTCCGACAATCGCCTCTTTCGCGAAAAGCCCCGTAAAGAGCGCGACAGATGCAGGCCAGTTGTCGCGTTCAACGCCGAAGGGTTCGAACACGGGCGTAATCACCGTTCCCACGGCGCTCAGCACCGACTTTTCGTTGTTGTCGTTGCCGAAACTTCCGTCCGTGCCGACGGAGCCCATAAAGCCAAGCACCGTCACCATAATGAGCACGACCTTGCCCGCGCGGAAAACGAATTCCTTGAGGCGGAGCCATGCATGGCGGAAAAGGTTACGCGCCTTGGGCAAATGATAAGGCGGCAGTTCCATGATGAATGTCGATTCCTTGCCCATGAAAACCGTATGCCGCAAGAGCAAGCCATAAATCAGCGCAATCACGATGCCCGTCAGGTAAATCCCGAACACGAGCGTTCCTGCACTTTCACCGAAGAATGCCGCACCGAACAACGCATACACCGGGAGACGCGCGCCGCAACTCATAAACGGCACTAGGAACAAAGTAAGGAACCTTTCGCGCTTGTTTTCGAGCGTGCGCGTGCCCATGAGCGCCGGTACCGAGCAGCCAAAGCCCACAATCATCGGCACGAAAGCCTTGCCCGGGAGCCCGAGGAACCGCATAAAGCGATCCGCCACGAATGCCGCACGCGACATGTAGCCGGAATCCTCGAGGAACGAAAGGCAAAGGAACATGAAGAAGATGACCGGAATGAACGTCGATACCGTCTGGATGCCAGTTCCGATACCGTTCGCCAAGAGCGCCACGACAACGCCCGGCGCACCAACCTTCGTCAGGAGTTCCGTCATGCCGTCGACAAAGATTCCGCCGAACAAAATGTCGAAGAAATCGATGAACGCGCTACCAACCTTCACCGCAAACCAGAACACCAGATACATGGCAATGAGGAAAAGCGGAATTCCCAGAATACGATTCAAAAAGAGCTTGTCGAGCTTGTCAGTTCGCGTGCTCGTATTGGTGTTGTCGCGGATGACCGCCTTCGCGATGTCGCGGGCATAGGAGTAGCGGGAATCGGCCAGCGCAAATTCCACCTCTTCGCCCAAATCTTCTTCAATCTTGTCGTGCGGGATTTCGACACCGAACTCGTCGGCAAGTTCCAGCACTCGCCCGCTATGCTCCAGGTACTGCACCGCCGTCCAGCGCGGGCTTGCGCCGAGTTTGTCGGCTACGGGCTTGAGCGGCACCGCAATTTCTTCAATCAGTTTTTCCAGGACTTCGGAATGCTTGACCGCCTTCGGGAGCGGAAGCTCGCGACTGTTATGCAGCAGCTTGTGCAAGTCGTTCACGAAGCCTTCGCAGCTCTTGGGCGAAACCGCCGTGAGACCGATTGCCGTCACGCCGAGGATTTCTTCGAGCTTGTGCAGGTCCACATGGATGCCGCGGCTCGCCGCGATGTCCATCATGTTCACCGCCAAGACCATCGGCACGCCCTTTTCCATCAGCTGGCTCGTGAGGAACAGGTTGCGTTCCAGGTTCGTAGCATCTAGAATGTTCACGACCAAGTCCGCTTCGCCCTTGAGCAAGTAATCGAGAGCGGCGCGTTCGTCTTCGGAGTTCGCGAACAGCGCATAAATGCCCGGCAGGTCCACCACGCGAATCGTGTGGTTGTCGAGCTTGAACTGACCTTCCTTCTTTTCAACAGTCACGCCCGGCCAGTTGCCCACAATCTGGTTTGAGCCGGTCAGCGAGTTGAACAGTGCAGTCTTGCCGCAGTTCGGGTTGCCTGCAATCGCAATCGTGAAAACTTCTTTCTCGATAGGCATCAGACTCTCCTCAACTTGAGCACGTTGGCTTCTTGTTTGCGGAGCGAGAGCCTGTACGAAAGCACGCTGACCTCGACCGGGTCACCGAGCGGTGCCACCTGCAAAACCTGCAGCACCACGCCGCGCACAAGCCCCATCGATAAAAGCTTGGACTTGTACTGAGAATCACCCGTGTTGTATCCAATAATTTCGGCCTTGTCGCCTTTTTTAAGCTCCGAAAACTTCGGTTCGTTATTCATACACCAACGATTTACTTTTTCTTAGATTTAGCGGCGTTCGGCTTTTTCGCCGATTCATTGGGCGTGTTCACAAAATCCTCGATTTTCTCGAGAGTCTCCGCCGAAAGAATGTGTTCCATGCAGCAGGCATCCTTGTCGGCAATCGCCTCGGACACGCCGAGCTTGATCAAAAAACCCTTCAGCAGAATGTGACGGTTCAGAATCTGGGACGCCACGAGCGCGCCTTCCGAAGTGAGTTCAACACCGCTGTAAGGCTCCTGCGTCACAAGGCCGAGCTTCTTGAGTTCAATTACCGCCTTGGCAACCGACGGCATTTTCACCTTGAGCGCCGCCGCAATGTCGCGGACACGGGCAATCCCGTTCGCAAGGCGCAGCATGTGCACCATTTCCAAGTAGTCTTCAAGGCTCTGGCTTAACTTTACTTGTTCCATAGGACGGCTCCGATTAGACGAAAAACACACCTTATATATTAGTCTACACTAAATTTAGAAAGCCTCGGCTAATTAGTAAAGGCTAAACCTTGAAAAGCATATCAAAAAGGACCGTGGCAAAACGCCACAGTCCCCTTTTTGCGCATTATGCGAGGTAATTAGAAGCTGTACACCGTTTCAAGACCGAAACGCAGGGCGTCATCGTCTTCGTTATCCTGCACGGCGACATCCACCATGCCGAAGGCAGTGATTTCCAGGTTTTCGACCGGAGTGATGTAGATGCGGCCGCCGACATCGAACGTTGCAGCAGTTTCGTCATCATCATCCAAGGTGTGCGTGTGGTATTCTACAGGAATGCCGACCTTGATGAATTCAGCAAGCTTGAAGGCGGGTTCGGCATACACGAAGAAGTATTCCGGAATTTCGCCGTTGTCAAGGTCGCTTGCATCTTCGGCGGCATCGCCCCTGTCAACAATGGCATAGAAGGCAGTCGTCTTGATATCGAACATACCCACTTCGAAAGTCGGCTCAACCAAGAAGGCGTGGGCAGTAGATGTCCAATCCTGACCTTCCACGACATCGCCGTCGTCACCCAGGTAGTCGGCATGGAAACCATACACAGCCCTGAAGCCGAAACCACCGAGAGAGAGGCCCGCTTCGACACCGGCATGGAGTTCGTTATGCTGAGTGGTCTGGAAGCTCTTGTAGTCTACATACGGACGCAAGTGCTGACCGGCGTAGTCGAATTCGTAGGCGGCATGGACATCGTAAACCTTGGCACCTTCTTCGTCGGCCCAGTCGTTATCGCCGCTGCCAAAGCCAACACCGAGAATGAAGCCCGCCAGGTCAATTTCAAGACCGCGGATATCGTGTTCCTTCATACCGGCAGCATTGTCAGCAGGATCGTCGTAATCATAGTAGGCAACGAATGCACCTTCCGAGAAGGTCAGGTCACCCAGCTTGACCGCGAAGAAATCAGCCGGCTGATACTGAATGTAGGCGCCATTGTAAATGGATGCCGGGTCAGTCGTTTCGCCATCGGCTTCGAGGCCCACGAATGCAGACCACTTCTCGTTGAACTTGACTTCAAAATTCAGGTCGAAGGTAGAAGCGTAGGAATGGTTCAGGTCATCTTCTGCCCAGACATTGCCTGTGTAAGCATCAAATTCCACTTCGCCATTGTACTTGACTTCCATCTGGGCTTCCGAAGTGCCTTCGTTCATACTGGCCTTGAGCATGTCGAGAGCGTTTCCGGCAGCGTCAGCGACTTCACCCGGATTTGTATTTTCAGCAGGAGCAGATTCAGCAGCCCGTTCTGCAGGTTTTTCTTCGGCAGGGGCAGCTGCGACAGGCTGTTCCGCAGGAGTTTCCTGAGCCGGAGCAGCGGCAGGGGCTTCCTGGGCAGGAGCCGGAGCGGCCTGAGTTTCAGCAGGGGCAGCAGCGGGGGCTGCAGCAGGAGCTTCCGCAACAGGCGCTGCAGCGGGGGCTTCGGCGGCAGGGGCGGCATCCTGGGCAAATGCAGACACCGCAAAGAAGGATGCGGCTGCAAGACCGAACAAAAGATTAGACGTCAAACGTTTTTTCATTTTTCTCTCCCTTGACGGATTTATTTTCTGTTTTTGTAACACTCCGTCAGGTTTTTTACAAATAGTGCTACAAAAACGCTTGGCTATCGCCTTCTGTGTGCTATTGTTGCAAAATGCGTGCCAAGATGTTTCAGTTTAGTTCCAAAAATTAGACTAATCTAATTCAAGATTTTTAATGAAGGGCCGGCAGGTTTTGGGCCTACCAGCCCTGTTCTTGATTCCAAAGGTTAGTCTTCGAAACGCTTTTCTTTATTCGCCTTCATGCCGAAGAGCTTGAGGAAGATTCCCGTACCCACCAGCGCCACGATGGCAGCGACGATCCACTTGGTATCGCCTCCAACCGGCACCTGATAGAGGAGAACCGCCACAGCCCAAGCAAGAATCGTCTGAACCGTAGCCATGAGGATAGCAAGGCCGAGGCCGATTTCACGGGCTACGACACCCATTGCAGCAAGGCAAGGCACATAGAGCAAGATAAAGATGAGGAATGCGAACACCTGCCAGTTAAAGCCATCCACCGGGTTACCGTTCTTATCCGGGTTGTGGAAGTAAGAGCGGAGGTTAGCGTAGATGTCGGCGGTTTCGGAAAGGTCGCCTTCTTCGAGAGCACCCATTTCGTCTTCGGAGAGTTCGAGGCCGGCGGCAGCGAGCTTTGCAAACACTGCTTCGCGGGTCTTTTCGTCCTCTTCTTCTTCGCCGAAGGTTTCGATGGCGGCATATTCTTCGCAGGTCAGCACCTTGGCGTCGGTAATCTTGTCAAGAGTTTCCTTCTTGAGTTCGGCAGCTTCCTGGCCTTCCAATTCGCCGGTAGTTCCGAGCGGGTCGGTGAGGGAGCCGAAGACTTCGGCGAGGTTAGCAGGAATCGAGCCGAGGGCTTCGAGCACAGCGCCCTTGATGTCGGGAGCGCCGCCTTCTTCCTCTTCTTCGGCGGGGCATTCGTCGATGCCTACGATAAGCGGCTTTTCTTCTGCAGCAGGTTCCGCGACGGTTTCTTCTGCGGGAGCCTCAGCAGGAGCAGCTTCAACAACAACTTCTGCGGATTCAGCAGCCTTATTTTCTTCTGCAGGAGCCTCGGCATTCTCCCCCGCCATAGAATACAGCGAGTTCATGGTACCGATAACGGCTTCCTTGGCCAACAGGCCCGTGAACAGCGACACAGATGCCGACCAGTTTTCCTTCTCGACGCCGAAAGGTTCGAACACCGGCGTAATGGCCTTGCCGATGACAGAAAGCAGGCTGTTTTCGGAGTCGCCGTTACCGGCAGTGAACTCGTTTGACTTCACCACCTTGGATTCGTCAACAACGAAACCTTCGGGGAGAGCAACATTTTCAGCCTCGCCTTCTTCATTTTCCTTGACCATCTGGTAGCCGTCTTCGGCCTGGACGATTTCGGTCGTCTTGCCGTCAACATCGACATACATCTTCTCCACAATGCCGAAGCTATTGAGGAAGCCAAGTATTGCAACGGCAATGGTAATCACCTTACCGGCGCGCCAGATGTAGTCACGCAGGCGCTGCCAGCAGTGAATCATCAGGGACTTGAACTTGGGCAAGTGATACGGCGGAAGTTCCATCACAAAGTTGCTGGCCTGGCCCTGGAAAAGCGATTTTTTCAGGAACAAACCGTAAGCGATGGCGAACAGCACACCGGCGAGGTAAAGCAGGAACACGACCGTGCCCGCCATCTTGCCGAAGAATGCAGCCGCAAACAGCGCATACACCGGGAGACGTGCGCCGCAGCTCATGAACGGCACCAGGAAAATGGTGAGGAAGCGTTCACGCTTGGATTCCAGCACGCGGGAGCCCATAATGCCCGGCACGCCGCAACCGAAGCCCACCATCATCGGCACGAAGGCACGACCGGGGAGCCCGAGGAATCTCATGAAACGGTCTGCAACGAAAGCCGCGCGGGCCATGTAACCCGAGTCTTCCAAGAACGAAAGGCACAGGAACATGAAGAAGATAACCGGGATGAAGGTCGAAACCGTCTGGATACCGGCACCGATACCGTCGGCGAGAATTGCCGTGACAAACGACGGGCAACCGAGTACATCGCCCAGCACGTAGCCGAAGCCATCCACGAAAATCGCACCGAAGAGCACGTCAAAGAAATCAATGAACGCAGAACCGATCGTCACTGCAATCCAGAACACCAGATACATGATGACCAGGAAAATCGGGAGAGCAGCCCAGCGGTTCAAAAGAACGGCATCAAGCTTGTCCGAGAAAGTCTTCTTGGCGCGCGCAGAAACAATCGCCTTGCCAGCCACCTCGTGCGAAATGGAATAGCGGTTTTCGGCCATCGCGAATTCCGGTTCTTCGCCCAGAATCTTCACGACTTCAGCCTTGTCGAGCTTCACGCCCGCTTCGGCAAACTTATCCGCATAGCTTTTCTGGTTGCCCAAGTACATGAGCGAAACCCAACGGGAGTCCGCATCCAAAAGCTTTGCGACCGGAGCCACCTTCGGTTCCAAAACCTTCACGGCCTCTTCGACCTTGTCGCCGTAAACCATCTGCTTCGGGAGCGGCATCGGGCTCGCAAGCACGTGGCCCATCTGGCTGATAAAGTTAGTGACGCTCTTTTCGTTCACGGCAGAAAGCGGAATGCACGGCACGCCGTAGAAATTAGAAAGCTCGTCGAGATCCAGCTGGATTCCGCGATTCTCGGCAATGTCCATCATGTTGACGGCAATCACCATCGGAATCTTCATGTCGGCAAGCTGGCTCGTGAGGAACAGGTTGCGTTCCAGGTTCGTCGCATCGACAATGTTAATAATCAGGCTCGCTTCGCGGCTGAGCAAGTAGTCGACAGCAGCGCGTTCGTCTTCGGCATTTGCGAACAAAGCGTAAGTACCCGGAAGGTCCACCAGACGAATCTGGCGGTCGCCCAGTTCAAAATAGCCTTCCTTCTTTTCGACCGTCACGCCAGGCCAGTTACCCACATGCTGGCGTGCACCCGTAAGGGCGTTAAAGAGAGCCGTCTTTCCGCAGTTCGGGTTACCGGCAATTGCAATCGTCAAAAGTTTTCTAGCAGCCATTATATCCTCCTCAGCTTGAGAACGTTGGCTTCTTCTTTACGGAGCGAGAGTCTATAAGAAAGCACAGCTACTTCGATCGGGTCGCCAAGCGGGGCCGCCTGCAAGACTTCAATCTGCACGCCACGCACAAGACCCATCGAAAGCAACTTGGACTTATAAGCAGAATCGCCCTCGTTATAACCGACGATTTCTACCTTATCGCCCTTCTTGAGTTCCGAGAACTTGGGCTCGGTACTCCACTTTTTCGTTTGCGACTTTCCGCCGCAACCACAATTACAGCTCATATCATCCTCATATAAAAACGGGAAAACTCTTGAGCGGAGCATTCCTGTTTACTTTGTGTTTTTGACAACCCTTAGTTTTTTCACCGAAGAAACTTTTGCCGAGGCAATCGCATTCGACGGTTTCACAAAATCTTCAATCTTACCGAGCGTTTCTGCAGAAAGAATATGTTCCATACTGCAAGCATCCTTGTCGGCAATCGCCTCGGACACGCCCAGCTTAATCAGGAAACCCTTCAGAAGAATATGACGGTTCAAAATCATGGCGGCAACGCGCTCTCCCTCTTCGGTGAGTTCTACACCGCTGTAGGGTTCCTGCCTTACAAGGCCCATCTTCTTGAGTTCAACCATGGCCTTTGCGACCGACGGCATTTTCACGGCAAGAGCCGCCGCAATATCCTTGACGCGGGCAAGCCCGTTCGCCAGGCGCAGCATGTGCACCATTTCCAGGTAGTCTTCTAAGCTTTGAGTCAGTTTTGTATGGTCCATTTCAACCAGCCTTATTTAGACGGGGCTAATATAGTTTAATAAATCTAATTAGGCAAGGCTAAAAATATTACCGAATTCGTATTTATTTAGATTAGACTAATTTTATAAAAAAATTTACATTATTTTCGACATTTTGCCCTTGTTTTTCTAGTTAGTTTTATCTAACTTTTGATTAGACAAGTCTAACTCTGGTTGTTGCCATAGCATTCAGACTCAAGCTTGTTTGGTTGAATCAAAAAAATCAATTCCCTCTTTTGTGTCTCTTTGGGAATAAAGGTGCCCCCGCTCAAGTAGCTCTGAGCAGGGGCATTTTTCGTTAATTTAAGCCTATCTTTTAGACGGAGAGGGCCCTACGCCTGCTTCAGTGGCGTCATGCTCTTGGCGCAAATCGCCATGGTCGAGAGGTTGTGCAGCAGGGCCGAGGTCGAGGGAGCAAGTATTCCGAAGAATCCTGCGGCCAGGAGCGACGAGTTGAAGGCGACGATAAAGCGGTAGTTCGCCTGGATGCGTTCCATGAGCTGCGTACTCAATGCGCGGAGTTCGGCGAGGTCGCGCAGGTTTTCGCTGCGGAGGGTCACATCGGCGGTTTCACGGGCAATGTCGCTGGCATCGCTCATGGCAACAGACACGTTCGCGGCAGCCAATGCGGGCGCATCGTTGATTCCATCGCCCACCATAATCACGCGGCGGCCATCGGCCTTCATCTTTTCCACATAGCGGTGCTTGTCTTCGGGCAGCACCTGCGCAAAGAAGGTATCGATTCCCAAAAGTTGCGCCGTGCGTTCGGCTGCTTTCTGGCTGTCGCCGGTAATCATCGCAACATGCTTGATTCCGCGTTCACGGAGCATGCGGATAGCTTCGGCGGCTTCGTCTCGCGGAGGATCGCTAATGCAAAGCACGCCCGCAAGGTTCCCGCCAATGGCAAGGTAAATCACGGATGCGGCTCCGGCGAGTTCGTCGATCTTTTTCTGTTCCGCCTCGCCCACTGCAATTTTTTCGTCTTCGACGACGAAATGCTTGCTGCCGATAACGGCGCGTTCACCGTCGAGAGTCGTCGCGATTCCATGCGCCACGATGTACTTGACATCGGCGTGTTCTTCTTCGTGGTCGATTCCCCGTTCGGCGGCCCCGCGCACAATGGCGCGCGCCATGCTATGCGGGAAATGCTCCTCGATGCAGGCGGCAGTACGAAGCACCTCATCTTCGCTGCGGCCTCCGAACGGAATAACTCGTTCAAGTTTCGGTTCCGCCTTGGTGAGCGTTCCCGTCTTGTCGAAAACAATGGTATCGGCAAGCGCAAATTCTTCCAAGTACTTGCCGCCCTTCACAGTCATGTTGCGGTCAGCCGCTTCGCGGAGCGCAGAAATCACCGAAATCGGGGTCGAAAGCTTGATGGCACAAGAATAATCCACCATCAGAATCGAAACCGCCTTGGTAATATTGCGCGTAAACAAGAGTGTAAGACCAAAACCGAGGAAACTGAACGGTACAATACCATCGGCAAGGCGTTCGGCACGACTCTGGATAGAAGCCTTCAGATCTTCGGAGCGATCGATAAGTTCAATGATTTTCTGAATCTTGGTATTGCCACTCACGGCACGCACCGACACGACAATCGAGCCTTCGTCTACGATGGTGCCCGCAAAGACGGATTTTCCAACAGTCTTATGAACCGCCTGCGATTCGCCCGTCATGGTCGCTTCGTTCACAAAGGCATCGCCTTCGGCAACGGTACCATCCACAGGAATCATGCTGCCAGAACGCACACGCACGAGGTCGCCCACCTGAACGTCCTGCATGCGTACCTGAACATCGACGCCATCTCGAACGACCCACACATTATCCACCTTCACGGCAAGGCTTGCAGTAAGGGCGGTGCGAGTGCGCGCCTTGGTATAATCTTCCAGAAGACTGCTCACGTTCAACAGGAACATAATGGTTCCCGCAGATTCGTAATTGCGCTGCAAGATGCTAGCCCCGATGGCAGCACCATCTAGCACCTCGACAGAAAGCTTTCCTTCGCCAAGGCAGTTCAAGCCTTTCGCCACGAACTTGAGGCCCCTGTAAATCAGGTGCACCGTGCGAATAGGAGCTGGAATAAACAACTTGGCAAGGTAACGCCGCGCAATCATAAACGCGAGCTTATTCTTGAAATCAGAATCAAGAGCCTGTAGCTGGTACTCGGTATCGGGTTCGCTTTCAGGGAGACTCGCGATGTTTAGATTTCGAACGAAATCAATCACCTGTTCACGACAGCCGTTTTCGTATTCCAGCAGAATACCGCCGTTTTCCGAATGGACTACCGCTTTCTGGACATAAGGTTCACTCACGCATGCCTTGTGGATGCGCGGTTCATGCACTTTTTCAAATGCGTAGGCCCCCGCCCGAAAGCGGATTCGCCCCGGCTGATCATATACTATTTTATAAATCATGATGATTGATGGTTAAAACAATCAATGTGAAATGTGAAGTGTGTGATGTAGAATAGCCATTACACATTTCTCATTTCACATTACACATTATTTATTTGCTTCTTTCTTTGCGTCGTTGCAGATGTCGGCAGCTTCGTCCTTCATATCCTGGAAGGCAGCCTTGGCGTCGGCAGTGAACTTCATGCCCTGAGCGAGTCCCTTGACGGCACATTCGCGAGTCTTCGGAGCCTTGAGGATCTTCTTTGCAATAGCGGAGCCAACAGCACCAGCCATCACCAACCAGAACTTTTCATTTTTCCATACGGACATAGTTTACTCCTTTTGTTAATTGTTTGTCACTATAAATCTATCTCTTTTTACTTCAAAAAGCAAACTACATACAAACTAATAAACAGACTTAGAGCCTTAGTCCCATAAGCTTTCCAAGCGACTAACAATGTTGCAAACATTCAATTTAGTTCAGGCTACGCAACTTAGTTTCCGGTTAGACAACTTAGTTAGCCAACGCTACCCAAAGTTAGATTCTATCTAAAACTGTACCGAATCTTTGTTGCGAAAGTACGTCCCGGTTTAGATTCGCCATACTTATCGTAAATGGTTTCGTCCAAAAAGTTGTCAACCTCGAAACTCCAGGCAAGTTTATTGTCCCACACGGAATATTCGACGCCTAAATCCTGCGTAAACGAGGCATCGATTTTTCTGCTTTGGCGAGAACTGACTTTCCAGCCGTAATAGTATTCATCGGTGTAATTTGCGGCCCACCAGAACTTGACAAAATCGTTCTTGTTGAGTATATCGCCCATGTGGAATTCCGCCATATAATTCATAAAGAACCGCGGAATATTCGGAATAATCGCGTCTTCTAAAATTCCCTGTTTGGCGTTATAATCTATATTGCGCAAATCCTGGAAAGTCCAGTTCGTTCCGAGCAGCACCCATTCATTCACATCGAGTTTTACGTCGCCTTCGTAGCCCCAGCCACGAATCGGGTCCATATTAAAGTACGGCACCGACATCTGTGATGAACCCATATAATGAATGCGGTTCTTGTAATAGGAATAAAAAACATCTCCGTCAAATCGGAATCGCGCAAACAGCGGAATTTCTTGCAAATCAAGAGACAGCCCCACGTTAAAATTATCTGCTTCTTCGGGCTTGAGGTTTGTCGCGGCACTCACGCGCACTCCATCGCCAAAGAGTTCATCAGGCGTGGGCAAGCGCACCGCATGCTGGTAGGATCCCTTAACCGCAAGCGGTTTTACAATCCTAAACATCAAGCTTTCATCGTAACTGAAATCCGTATAATCGTTCGATTCAACGGTCGCATTCTGCAATCTGCTTGTAGACGTGTTAGAGATTTCCGCCTTTAGGTAATGGAACTTGAAGCCCAGTAGATTTTGCAATCTCGAATCAAAGAAATTATTTTCAAGCGAAAGACCCGTTGTCGCAGAAATCGTTTTTCCGGGATACCCAGCAGTATTGAACCCAAGCATTTCCGTGCCAAAATCATCTTCGGGGTCTTCTTTATGATATCTGAAAAGCGTATTCCAGTAAATAAACTGATTCTTAAAGAACTGATAATCCAAATTCAACAAATCATTAAAGTCATACGCCTGAACAGTCCTCAATTTCGGAAGCCCCATCGTAGAAAGCTCGCCCACGTTTTTCTTGGCCGTATCACAGGCAAACCAGTTGCGGCAATGAACACGGCTCGTGTCAATGATTTTATTTTCGCTGTATCCGAACGAAAAATGATTACCAAAATTCAAGTCTTTTACAAACAAATTTTTCTTATCCAATCCGAATGTCGTGCCGAAATTATAGCCTTCCGCTCTCGATTCGACAATGCGGTTCGCGTCGCCTTGAATTTCTTTGCCAAACGCACCGTAGCTTACGCCCAGCGAGACCTGATCAAACCAAGCATTCATCAAGTTCGCAAAAGCCTGTACATTGTAAGAGGTGTAATGGTCATGATCGCGAACCACGCTCGTGTCCTTGCCCGTAGAACTTTTCATATAAGGCGAGGTAAATTTGTAATCATTGTCGGAATGGTTGAAATACCCCGACACACCCACTTCCAGGTCTGCGCCACCCACAATACTATCAATCAAGTGGCTCGCCGTTACAGAGGCCTTGTGCGTATTAAAACTCGAAAGGCTGTAAGAAGCGTCAATCGAATTGGCAGGGCGTTTCTTGGTGATGATATTGATAGCACCGCCAGCGCCATCTGTCGCAAAACGCGCCGGAACATAACCCTTGTAAACTTCGATATCGGCAATCTGGTCAATAGGAATATCGTCGAGACCCAAGTTGCCCTGCGTCTCGACAGGAACACCGTTCACGAGCACCTTGATATTCTTGCCTTCCATGCCCCGAATGTTGACTTTGCCTTCGCTGCCCATGCCGCCCGACTTGCGCACTTTCACACCCGAAGCCGAATTTATAGCCTTCGAGACAGTCTTGCTGGTATTCTGCATTTCAGCAGCATCAATCGTCGCAACCGATTCTGCCTTTTTAGCTTGTTTCGCCTGTTCCGCCTCCATTTCAGATTCCACCGAAAGTTCATCTAGTTGCGTGACACCCGACGCATTGGCCATGGGAGAACCAGATTGCGCCTCCGCACCATTCGCGTCATCATTTGTCGCAGTATTTTCTAAAGCCGTTTCTTCCAGAAAATCGTCTATCGAGGTAATTTCGTCATCCTGGGCGTGGGAGCAAACCGCACCAACTGTAGAAAAAATAAGGGCAAGCGTCGCTGCCTTGTAAAAAAACATCTTTTTCATCGGAGCGCAATTGAGCAATTTTTAGGTCAAATTTCTACTCCAAATAGTCTGCTAAAACCCCGAAAGGTTTTTTGCGAAGCAGATAAAAAATCGCCAAGCCGAGGATTTAGAACCTGCGAAACAAATAAAATCCGCCCTTGCATTTAGCAAGAACGGAGTTTGTGTTTATGAGGATAATGAGGTTTTATAAGAATTATTTAGCTTACTTGAGCGGCACAATCCACATCGGAATCGGTTCTACCGTTGCAATCTTTTCAGCCTTTTCAGTCTTCGGGTCATAACGGAAGTAAGCATTACCATCTTCTTCAGTAGAGACCGCAAAAAGCACGGTTCCGTCGTCATCAATGTACTTGCCGTAGCTAGCCCAGCTAGAAGAGTAATCAATCGGGAGGGCCTTCATTTTCTTCTTGGCAAGGTCGATTTCAACCGGCTTGCAGGTGTTGTTGTGGTAGCTGTCCATATCGGTCCAAACCTGCTGCAAATCTACCATCACGTTCAAGAAGGCATACACTGTAGTGCCATTGGCGTATGTGGCCGGGCTCAGGTACTTGAAGTTATCCTTCTTGGTGACGCCATCGATTGCGACTTCCTTGGTCACGAGCCATGCATAGTCCTTGTCGAACTTGGTTTCACCCACCTTGATACGCAGGAAACCATCGGTCTGACCGTCCGGAGAATAACCCCAAGAGGCATTGCAGTAACAATAAATGTAGCCATCAGCGAGAATAAATGCCTGGTTCTGCGAGTCATCCAACGAACCCACGGCAGCAACGCGATTGTCTTCAGCTACAGCAATAACCTCATCTTTCTTGACATCAATGATAGCGACCTGGGCCGTATTACCGGTAACATAATCGTTAATGTTTTGCAGCAAGCCCACATAAAGGCGTCCATCAACAATGAGACCCGTACCCGGAGACACGGCAATAGCATCATCATTTTTATATTCGGAAAGATCGATCGCACCCGTAATCTTCATCGTCTTCGGGTTGATAATGAGCAAGGAATCGAGTGCGCCGGCCAAGTAAGCCTTTTCTTCGTTCACAAAGAAAATGTGGTTTACCCAGACACCCGGGAGCGAAAGTTCTGCAGACTTTTTGCCAATCTTGTTGTTTGCATCGAGACTGTAACGGGCGATAGAGCCCACGTCAAGGTCAGCAATGAACAAGGAATTATCATAATAGACAACACCTGCGCGAGTGCCGACTTCAATGAAATCCTTACCCAAATCATCGGTGTGATCCAAAGACATTGTGCCGATGAACATCGTTTCGCCCGAAGCAATCGATGTTGCGAATTCACGCTTGTATTCGCCCTTGTCTTCTTTCTTGGAACTGCTGGAATTATCCTTGCTATCGCTAGACTTAACTTCGCTACTGCTGGACTTTGCCTTACTGCTGCTCGATTTATCCTTACTATCGCCGGACTTTTCAGTCGAAGAACTGGAAAGTTCCTTATCGTTATCAGACCTTGCCGAAGAGGAATTATCGCAAGCAACCAGCATACCGAGCGACACGATGAGCGCCGCTAAGAATCTTTTTTTCATAAATACTCCTTGAAATTGATGCGGAAAAACCGCGTTTGTTAATTTTGCGGAGCATTTTAGAAATGTCCCTGGAGCGGTTCTACTCCAAACGGAGACCGAAAAACCCAAATGGATTTTTTCACGCCATTTCCCGGTTTTGGTCAATTCCGGTCATTATTCAGCTCTATTCAGTCATTTTTCACTCCATTCAGACATTCTTGCAATAAAATTTTTCTATTGCCGTCACAAAATTAGCCTTGACGAAGTTTTGTTTACTAATTAGATTTAGCTTACTTTTTAAGACTAGACTAACAAAGCCGGTTTAAAGAGATTTATGAGGAAAACATGCTGAACATTAACGGAATTGAATGGCTGCACAAAATCGGGTGCTACCATACAACACTCGAAAGAGAACCAATCTTAGTTCTTGAATTTTGCCGGAAGGGGCAAATCAGCTGGGCCGGCGGAGCACTCCCCTGCAATCAGCTGAAGGCAGGAGAAATGCTGGTTTACGATGCGTGGACTTCGGGAGCGCTAACGCGTTCCGCCGATTACTGCGGCGACCGCATTTTGTTCTTTGAAGAATCAATAAGGTACATCCGCGAACATTTTGCTGGATTTCTGATTGACATCAATACGCTTGCCCAGAAAATGTGTCGTCCGGGACGTCCGTTTATTGTCCACACCAAAGAAGAAGTCGCCAGCGCCTTCGAAAAGATCGACAACAAGTCAAAAAATACGCAGGCAGAATACGGCAGACTCGCCATTTTGGAGCTTCTGCTCACCCTGAAAAATCTCGACACCCAACGCGAATTCGCCTGTCGCGAATGCAATTTATCTTCGATGCAAATTGAAAAAATCTACTGCATCCGTTCGTTTATCTGCGAAAATATGGACAGTCATTTCACTATCGAGGAACTTTCCAACAAGTTTGACATGCCGCCTACCGCAATGAAACTCTGCTTCAAGAACGTGTTCGGTTTGCCGGTATTCACTTACGCCCGCCGCGAGCGCATGAAACTGGCCGCCAAGCAACTTCGCGAGTGCGACCGAGGAATTCTCGAGATTGCAGGCGAAGTCGGTTACAATAACGGGAGTAAATTTGCCCACGCCTTCCAAGACGTGATGGGTATGACCCCCAAGGAATACAGGAAAAAGTACAGGATGACAAACGTCGCATAATAACAATGTGCAATGTGTAATGAGGAATGTGCAATGACAGTTCATTATAATCTCACATTTCACATTCAACATTTACAACTAAACTATGAAAAACACTTTCAAAAAACTTTACACATACATGGGTTCGCGAAAACCGCTGTTCCCGCTAGCATTAATTCTCTCGGCACTGAGCGCCATCGCGGGGCTCGTGCCGTTTTTACTGATGTGGCTGATCGTCCGCGAGATCCTTACGGATGGCGACATGACGAACATCAAGATTTTTGACTACTCCATCGGAGCAGTCTTGGCATCCGTCACAAGCGTTCTACTCTACTTTGCAGCCCTCGCATGCTCGCACCTAGTGGCATTTAGGCTCGAAGGCGACTTACGACGTTTCGCCATGAAAAAATTGATGAGCGCTCCACTTGGATTCTTCGATAAGAACCCGACCGGCAAGCTCCGCAAGATTATTGACGATAACGCCGCCATCACTCACACCTTTATCGCACACCAGATGCCCGACATTTCAAGCACCATCTTGATTCCGATTGTGGCTCTCGTAATGATGTTCGTTTTCGATTGGCGTCTCGGCCTTGCCTCTTTGGTACCCATCGCCTACGCCTTGTTCATTTTGGGCACCCTTGGCCGCAGGGGAACCAAGTTCATGGAACGCTACATGCATGCCCTCGAAGAGATGAACTCCGAAGCGGTGGAATACGTGCGTGGAATTCCCGTGGTCAAGGTTTTCCAGCAGACCATTTTTTCGTTCAAGAACTTCTACAACAGCATCGCGACATACCACAGGATGGTGACGGCCTATTCCGATAACTGGAAGGTCCCTTACTGCATCTACACAATTCTCGTGAACGGTTTTGTGCTATTCCTTGTGCCGACGGCAGCGCTCATTATCGGTTACGACGGCGATGTAAAGCTCACCATCGTAAACATGATGATTTATGTGCTGGTGACACCGCTGTTTTCGCAGTGCGTGATGCGCAGCATGTACCTGAGCAACGCTACAAACCAGGCGGGCATCGCGATTGACCGCATCAACGATATCGCACGCACCAAGGATTTGGAAGTATGCGAAAACCCCGTCCCTATGGAGCATTTCAATGTTGAATTCTGGAATGTAAACTTCACCTATCCCGATACTGACAAACAGGTATTGAGCGACATTTCGTTCTCGGTGCCGGCGGGTCACACAGTCGCACTTGTCGGGCCTTCGGGCGGTGGCAAGAGCACGATTGCAAAACTTCTGCCGCGATTCTTCGATGTCGACAGTGGCGAAATCACGATCGGCGGAGTTTCTGTAAAGAAGATTGATCCGAAGGAACTGATGAAGAATGTTTCTTTCGTATTCCAGAACACGCGACTTTTCAAGATGAGCATTTTGGACAACGTTCGCTACGGAATGCCCGATGCGACTCTCGAGCAAGTAAACAAGGCGCTTGATCTTGCGCAGTGCCGCGAAATTATTGACAAGTTGCCCGCTGGCATTAATACCGTTATCGGAAGCAAGGGAACTTATCTTTCGGGTGGTGAGCAGCAGCGAGTGGTGCTTGCGCGCGCTATCTTGAAGAACGCCCCCATCGTGGTGCTCGACGAGGCAACCGCCTTTGCAGACCCTGAAAACGAACGCTTGATTCAAGAAGCTTTGCACAAACTAGCCGCAGGCAAGACCGTTCTGATGATTGCCCACAGGCTTACAAGCGTGGTGAACGCCGACCAGATTATCGTTGTTGAAGATGGCGAAATCGCTGAACGCGGAACGCACTGCGAATTGCTTGAAAAGAACGGCATTTATGCCAAGATGTGGGCCGAATACCAGCAGTCTGTCACATGGACCCTCGACAATTCCAAGGATAATGAAGGAGGCGAAAATGTATAAGTGGGTTCAGAATACTTTTGCTCTTTCGGAAGAAGGCTCCCGCACGTTTGTCCGTGGCGTTGTCTGGACATTCCTGCACTTTGTTTCACTTATGTTCCCGATGATGATGCTCTTTTATTTTTTGATGGAGCAGATGGGCATTGGTGAATTTGCAGGCAAAACTCCGCACGGAACCTTGTTCTATGTGGGAATTGCTGCAGTCCTGTTTATCGTGATGCTTGTCATTTACAGGTTCTCGTACAGCGCGACTTACAGTAGCGTGTACGACGAAAGCATGCGTCGCCGCGTCTCGATTGCCGAAAAACTCCGCAAGTTGCCGCTCTCCTTCTTTGGCAAGAAGAACCTTTCGGATTTGACGTCGACCATCATGGACGACTGCAATGCGCTCGAAATGATTTTCTCGCATGCGGTGCCGGAACTTTTCGCCGCCATCGGAAGCGTCACCATAATTGGCATCATGCTGTTCTGCTACAACTGGAAAATGTCTATCGCGCTTTTCTGGGTGGTACCCGCAGCGGCATTGCTCATTGCGCTTTCCAAGAAAATTCAGGACCGCTGGTTCGAAAATTCATATAACGCCCGCCGCATGATTATGGAAGACATCCAGGAAGGTCTCGAAAACGTGCAGGAAATCCGCTCGTATTCGGGCGAAACCGCCTACCTCGATCAATTTGACAAGGATTGCATCAACTACGAAAAATCGCAGATGGATTCCGACGTGAAGGTGGGTTCGTTCCTGAATTCGGCGCAAGGCATTCTCAAGATGGGCCTTGCCACGGTGCTGATTACAGGAGCTCGCCTCTGGACCAAGGGCGAAATCGATGTATTCACCTATCTGGTGTTTATCGTGTGCGCGGCAACGGTCTACAATCCGGTTTTCCTAGTGTTCAACAACCTCGCTGAACTGTTCTTTGTGAATGTGCGCCTGCGCCGGTTCCGCGAAATGGACCAGATGAAACCTCAGGAAGGCGTAACGGCATTCGTTCCCCAGAATTACGATATCGAATTCAAGGACGTCGACTTCAATTACAACGAGAACAAGCAAGTCCTGAAAAAAGTTTCGTTCACGGCAAAGCAGGGCGAAATCACCGCACTTGTGGGCCCGAGCGGCAGCGGAAAGACGACCGCGGCAAAACTCGCGGCACGCTTCTGGGATATTCAAGGTGGCAAGGTGACCCTCGGCGGGAAGGACATCAGCAAGATTGACCCTGAAACGCTCCTCAAGAATTTCTCCATCGTCTTCCAGGACGTGGTGCTGTTCAACACGAGCATCAAGGACAACATCCGCATCGGCAAGCGCAATGCCAGCGACGAAGAAATCCTGAAGGTGGCAAAACTCGCGGGATGCGATGAATTCGTGAAGAAGATGCCGCAAGGCTATGACACCGTCATCGGTGAAAACGGCGAAACGCTCTCGGGCGGAGAACGCCAGCGAATCTCGATTGCACGCGCCCTGCTGAAAGACGCGCCCATCATCTTGCTCGACGAAGCGACTGCAAGCCTCGACGTAGAAAACGAATCCAAGATCCAGCGCGGCATTTCGCAGCTGGTGAAGGGCAAAACAGTCATCATCATCGCGCACCGCATGCGTACCATCGCAAACGCCGACAAGGTCGTGGTACTGCAAGACGGTCACATCGCCGAAACGGGCACTCCTGCCGAGCTCAAGGCGAAAGGCGGCCTATTCAGCAAGATGCTCGAATTGCAAATGAACAAAAATTAATACAAAATTAGCCTTGACAAACATCAAGGCTTTTTTGTATATTTGTTAGAGAAATCTAACTTTACAATTTATTTGTAGTTTGTAATAAAAATGAATCGCCTTTTAGACCACCGTCTCGTTCGCCAATGCGCGCCAACACTCGCCGGACTCAAGGTCGGAAGTTTATTCTGCCTTGAATCTTCACCCAGCGAAACGCTGTGCAAACAACTCGCCCACTGGAACAAGGAACTCAACCCTCGCGGCGTGTGCGTGCGCGTTATCGCAGAACGCTGCGGTCGCAGTTTTATCTACGTCTATCGCGAAGACGCCCTGAAAAAGCTTATTGCCGAGCCGGAAATCCGCCATTTTCTCGCCGCCTACGGCTACACAGACTTTAGCACCGACTGTGCACTCGCATTCATGACGGCGCGCATCCGCAAATGCCACTGTTTTCCGCACGAAGTCGGACTTTTCTTGGGCTACCCCCTCGAAGACGTGAAAGGGTTCATTATCAACGGCGGCAGGAATAGCAAATATACGGGCTACTGGAAAGTTTACGGCGATGTAACCGAATGCGAAAAACGGTTCGCCTGCTTTCGCAAGTGCTTCGATGTTTTCAACAAACTATTTGAAAAAGGATATTCGCTGCCGATGCTGACCGTCCGAAACGCAGCGTAATCAAACGACATTTACCTCTTTAATTCACCTAGGAGAATCACAATGGAAAAAATCGCAGTCATTTACTGGAGCGGAACCGGCAACACCGAACTGATGGCAAAATACGTCGCCGAAGGTGCAAAGGCCGCCGGTGCCGAAGCCGACGTGTTCAGCGTCTCGGACTTTTCGCAGGGCCAGTTGGGCGAATACGCCCGCTATGCGCTGGGCTGCCCCGCCATGGGCGCCGAGGAACTCGAAGATTCCGAATTCCAGCCCTTCTACGAAGCCGTCAAGCCCGCACTTAACGGCAAGAAAGTCGCCCTGTTCGGCTCTTACGGCTGGGGTGGCGGCGAATGGATGAACCCGTGGAAGGCCGACGCCGAAGCTGCCGGGCTCGTACTTGTGGCAGACCCGCTCGCCATCGAGAACGCCCCCGATGACGCCGGCAAGGCCGCCTGCCAGGATCTCGGCAAGGCGCTCGCCACCGCCTAAAAAGACTTTTTCTTTCTTATAGTGTTTTGGATTGAAGCAGCCCTGACGGAATCACACTCCGTTGGGGCTTTGCCGTTCCCCATTTTTCTATCTTTTTGGTAGTTATGTCCTACTTCGACTACACGGCAAATACCCCGGCATGCGAGGAAGCCTTGCAACGATTCTGCGAAGTTGAACGCAGGTTTATCGGCAACGCCAATTCGAATCACGAAGCAGGGCGTGCGGCAAAAGCTTTCCTCGCCCAAGTGACCGATTCCATCGCGAAACTTTTGGGCGTAAACCCCGACGAAATCATTTACACCTCGGGCGCAAGCGAAAGCAACAACACCGCCATCCGTGGCATCGTCCAGGCCAAGCGCCATGTGGGCAAGCACATCATCACGAACCCGCTGGAACATTCTTCGGTAAGCGCCACGCTCACGGCATTGCAAGAAGCGGGCTACGAAATCGAGATGGTAAAAATCGGCACCGACGGGAAAATCGACCTGGAAGACTTGCGAAGCCTGCTCCGCAAAGATACGGTGCTTGTGACGGTAAACGCGGTCGATAGCGAACTCGGGACGCTACAACCACTGGAAGCCATCAGCAAAATTGTCCGCGAGTTCCCGAGCTGCAGCCTTCACGTGGATGCAACGCAGGCCATCGGCAAAACGCCTATAAACCTGAATTTGGCAGACACGGCAAGCATCGGCGCGCACAAGTTCTACGGGCTTTCGGGCAGCGGGCTTTTGTACAAGAAAAGCGGAATCGCCATGGAACCGCTCATTTACGGCGGAGCAAGCACCACCATTTACCGCAGCGGCACCCCGACACTCGCGTTGGACGCATCCCTCGAAACGGCACTGTCGCTTGCCGTGGAGCATTTCGAAGAACGATTTGCCCGCGTCAAGGAGCTGCGAAAGATTTTGCAAGAAAAACTCTGCGGCTATCCGAAAGTCCGCATCAATTCGCCCGCAGACGCTGTTCCGCACATTTTGAACCTGAGTGTCGCGGGAGTCCGCGGGAACATTTTCCAGAAAGCTCTTTCGGACAAAGGAATTTACGTGTCGGTCAAGTCCGCCTGCAGCGTAGATGCGCTCCCCTCCCGCGCCGTTTTTGCCGTCTGCCGCGACCGCAAAAATGCTTTGAACTCCTGGCGCATAAGCCTTTCGCACCTCACCACCGAAAAAGAAATCGGCGAATTCATGGCCGAATTCGACAGCTGCTACAAAGAACTTTGCAAGTAAACGCAAAAAAGGTAATGAAAATGGCAAGAGAACTTTCATTTGTCCAAAGCGTAGAACGGAGCATTTCGAAAACATACCGCGAAAGGCTCTGGACGCCATTCATTACCGCCATCAAGAACTACAAGCTCATCGAAGAAGGCGACAAAATCGCCGTCTGCATCTCTGGCGGCAAGGATTCCATGCTCATGGCGAAGCTCATCCAGATGCTTCACCGCCACAGCGACGTGAAATTCGACGTGGAATACCTGGTGATGGACCCCGGTTACAACGAAATCAACCGCCAGAAAATCGAAAGCAACGCAAAGCTCCTGGAAATCCCCATCACTGTTTTCGAGACGAACATTTTCGACGTGGCAAACAACACCGAACGTTCCCCCTGCTACGTTTGCGCCAAGATGCGCCGCGGGCACCTCTACCACAAGGCAAAAGACCTTGGCTGCAACAAGATTGCGCTGGGTCACCACCTTTCCGACGTCATCGAGACCACCGTCATGGCGATGTTCTACGGTTCGCAACTGCAGGGCATGATGCCCAAACTCCACAGCCTGAATTTCGGCGGCATGGAACTCATCCGCCCCATGTATTGCATCAACGAGCAGGACATCATCAACTGGAAAAACTACAACGGGCTGCAGTTTATCCAATGCGCCTGCCGCTTTACCGAAAGTTGCACCGTCTGTGACAACGGCGGTGGCGGTAGCAAGCGGCAAGAAATCAAGATGCTCATCAAGCGCCTCAAGCGCGAAAACCCGAACATCGAAAAGAGCATCTTCAACAGCCTGCACTCCGTCTGCATCGAGACATTCCCCGGCTACAAGGCCGGCGGCGAACTGCATTCGTTCCTGGACGATTACGAGGAACGCTTACCGCAGAAAGGGTAAACGAGCCGTATTTTTTGAGCCCGTCTGTTTGGAGTAGAAAAAACGGCGCTATGGCTCTATTTTTTCCCTCAAAAATTGAGGGTTTTATGCAAGTTTCTCGTGTCAACAAGGTTTTTGCCCGATTGGGGCGTTTTCAGGTTCGTTTTCGCTGGTTAATTCTGCTAATAACAGCCATCGTGACGGTTTTGGCGAGCCTCGGGCTCCCGCATCTGCAGATGAGTAGCAGTGAAGAGGACTGGTTCGACGACTGGGACAAGGTGAAAATCGACCAGGCTCATTTCAACGAAAAATTCGGTAGCGATGACGGTTACATGGTGATGGTCCGTGCTGACGACGTGTTCGCACCGGAGGTGTTGCAGGCAATCGACAGGCTTTCGCGCAGGCTCGAAAACGAGGTGCCGTACGCCGACCGAGTTGTTTCACTGACGCACAATTTGTCGATTCCGGTCGCAAATGACGAAGGCTTCGAAGTCATCGATCCGTTCGAAGGCGGTGTTCCCAACAACCCGCAGGAACTGGAAGCGAAAAAACGGCTAATTCTTTCTCGCGAATCGCTCGTGAACAACATCGTTTCTGACGACGCGAAAGAAACATGGATTATTCTCGCGCTGAAATCCTACGAAGGCGGCGTCAATTTTGGCAAGGACAGTATCGCGCCTTTTGCCCGCGAGGTCATCTATTCCGACGAATTCAAAAGCGACAAGTTCGAGATGCTTCCGACGGGTATGAGCTACACCGAGATGGAAGAAGACGAAGTCATCTCGCGAGAATGCGCAATGCGTATCGGTTTCGGATTCCTGGTGATGCTCGTATGCCTTATCTTGTTCGTAAGGTCGCTGCGCGGCGTGGTGGTGCCTGCGATTGCAACGGTCGGCGGTATCGCCTCGGTACTCGGCATCAATGCGTGGCTCGGTGTTGTCGGCGACGAGAGCATGGTCGCGCTCCCGGTGCTTTTGGGAATGGCGCTTTCGGTGGGTTATTCCATCCACTACATCAATTCATTCCGCATGCATTTTAGGCGCACGGGCAACCGTCGCGAATCCGTAATTTGCGCCGTCGAAGAAACGGGCTGGCCCATTCTCTTTACCGTCATTACCACGGTCGCATCGTTGATTTCGTTCCTGTTCGCGGGAATCCGCCCCATCCGCTGGATCGGCGGCATTTCGGCAGGCATCGTCACGATGGTTTATCTGTACGTCATCATCCTGATTCCGATTCTCATGAGTTTCGGCAAGAATGCAAAACCGGACCCGACGCAGGTAAAGTCCGCAGGGGCCACCAAGGCGGACATTCTCTTTGAATTCTTCGGGCGCAAGGTGTGCAGGCACAGCATTGTTATCGCAGTGATTTCGGCTGCAATTATGCTGTTGCAAGTTCCAGGCATGATGCACATCGATGTGAACATGGACTACACCGAAACTATGGGCGAAAAGATTCCCTTCGTGGTGCGGCTCAAGGACATGCTCAGCGGAAAACTCGGAAGCCTTTACGACTTCAACGTGATGGTGGAATTCGATGACGCGGACGCGCTCAAGGACCCCGCCAACATGAAGCGCATCGAGCAACTTGAACAGAAACTCGGCACGCTCCAGCTCACAAAAATTTCGGGTGACAAGCCGCGCGTGCAATCGGTGACGCGCCTCGTGAAAGAGATGAACCGCACGCTGAACGCCGACAGCATCGAGTATTACAAGATTCCCGACGCACAGGACATGCTCACGCAGCTGCTTTTCCTGTACGAAATCTCGGACCCGGACGCCCTCTTTGAACGCATGGACGAAAATTACAAGACAACCTTCATTCACATAGAACTGGCCGGCTACGACGCAAACAAAATCGTCGAGGACTTGGATTCGGCCAAAAGCTACGGCGCACAGATTTTCCCCGACGCGAAAGTTTCCGTCGTGGGCGAAGTCGTGAACTACGCCGAAATGAATGGCAAGCTGGTCGGTGGGCTATTGCGCTCGTTCGGCGGATCGTTCGTAATTATCGCCATCATGATGATTCTTGCGTTCGGGAGCATCAAGGCGGGCCTTATCGGGATGATTCCAAACGTCGCGCCGGTACTCCTGATCGGCGGCATCATGGGCTATTCGGGCATGCCGCTCGACATGATCACGATGATTGTGATGCCTATGATTTTGGGCATCGCCGTCGACGACACCATTCACATGAACAACCACATCAAATACGGATTCGAGCGCACGGGCAGCTACAGGCACGCGCTACTGCTTTCTTACCGCGAAATCGGAAAGACAATGGGCATGACCACCTTCATCCTTTGCGCGATGTTCTTCGTGTTCATCTTCAGCCCCATGGGCGCACTCCACAACGTGGGCCTACTCTCCATCGTGGGCCTAGGTGCCGCACTCCTTGCCGACTACACGCTCACCACCGCACTTGTTTACCTGTGCAAGCCATACAGTCGTGAGTCATCCTGAGCGGAGAACCGTAAGGTTCATAGTCGAAGGATCTAGGGCGTTTCCCGGCCCAAGTTCCCAGAGCCTGCCGAAGGGTGGGCCGGGTCGGGCTATACTCGCTTCGCTCACCGAGCCTGTAGTCTCGGCCCTTACGGGTGACTATCCCTAACGCAAAAAAATGGAATTAACAAATCACCATAATACTCTAAAAAGCCTTTTTTAAAAAGGCAAGTCGTCATCATCAACGAGAGTTGGTTTCCGACCTTGTTCCTGTCTCATTTTAACATAGTCATTGTGTTTTTGTTGAATATACACAGAGTTATTGTTAAAAGAACTCAACCTATTATATAGTGCATCTATTTGCTCCGGAGAAAGTACTCTTTGAGATGAGTTGATTTTTCGTCTTATTACAGTAGATAAACTATTTCGCTTTAAAATAATTCTATCAGAAGAATTCTCAGGGACATCCTTCAACTCACATCTTTCACTGAATACAATAATCGAGTAATAGGGATAGTTATTACCAAGTATACGTTGAATTGCTTTGATATGACCTTCATTTTGCTTAACCGGATTATAAAAGAACTCCTTTTTCCTTGGCATTGTTTTGCACCAGTTTTTGGAATTCAAATTACCAAAAATCCATCCAGAATAATTTTTGCTTTCAAACACATAGATTCCAGTTTCGTGAATCCAAACCATATCAATTTCCGTTTTCACCCCGATGTATATATTGCCAAGAATTTTATAGTAGAAGTCAAGCCCTTGACTCAAATTGACAATCTCTTTAAATGTGAGGAATTCTCCATATTCACCCAACTTCGAATTTCCTGGATGAATATTGAATAAGTCATTTAAAATGAATCTATTGGAGCGAGCTAGAGATTTATAAAATTTTTGATTATTTTTAGTCTTATCCGGTATATCTGCAAAGATCTCGTCTTCTTCGTCATCTTCAAAGCGAGACTGCCTAGGAATATTCTTTGATATGGCAGTATCGAGAAAGCGCACTGCTGCTATTATTATAAGTATTACGAAAAAGCCTAATATCAACTGCAACATATTATACGCTCAAAATCAAGCCCACAAAGACGTTATGGATAATATATATAACTAATCCCCATAACGACAATTTGCAGAATAAAATCAACAAATTTTTCAAATTTTGCAGATTCAAATCAGCATTTTTAGTAAAAATTGCGGTTTTCAATCTACAAAATCGCCAATTCTTTTTTAGGCCTGCAACCGAAAGGAGTAGATTTCTCCACATTTTAATACTATAATTGGAACATGAACGAGCCTGTTTTACAAATTGCCCATGGTCTTGCCATCCCGTTTTTAGGGACCGTCTTGGGGGCCGCATGCGTGTTCTTTATGCGCAAACAGATGAGCCAAAATCTCAAGCGGGGTCTTCTCTCTTTTGCGGCGGGAGTCATGGTGGCAGCTTCTGTATGGAGCCTGCTTTTGCCTGCGATTAGTGCAAGCGAATCGATGGGAAAGTTGGCTTTTATTCCGGCGACGGTCGGATTCTGGGCAGGCATCCTGTTCCTGTACATTTTAGACAAAATAACACCGCACTTGCATTTGGGTAGCGCCACGCCCGAAGGCCCCAAGGCTAAACTCAAGCGTACGACCATGCTCACGCTGGCGGTAACATTGCACAACTTGCCCGAGGGCATGGCTGTCGGTATCGTTTTTGCGGGCTGGCTTTCGGGGAATGTGGCCATCACGCTTTCGGGGGCGTTTGCGCTTGCCATAGGCATCGCCATCCAAAATTTCCCTGAAGGGGCGGTGGTTTCGCTCCCGCTCCGAGCCGAAGGGGCTTCCCGCAAGAAGGCTTTTGCCCTGGGCGCACTTTCCGGAGCCGTAGAACCCGTAGGGGCCTTAATCACGCTGCTTGCCGCCGAGGCTCTCTCACCGTTCATGCCCTACCTGCTCTCGCTTGCGGCAGGCGCCATGATTTATGTCGTAATCGAAGAAATGCTCCCCGAAGTCAGCGAAGGAGAGCATTTTGATGCCGGCACCATCCTTTTTGCCGTGGGCTTCACGCTCATGATGGTGCTCGACAGCGCGCTATAAAATTTCACTTAGAAAATCAGCAATCCGATGTGGTAGCCGATAAAGGCGAGCCCAAGAGAAAGCGCCAAGTAGTAACCCATGATGGTGGCTAGCCACTTGAACGAACCGGCCTCGCGGTAGGTGGTGCCCATCGCCAGCACGCAGGGAACGTTGAACATCGACGCAAACAGGAATGCGAGTGCTTCGGGCTTGCTGATGGTACTTGCAAGCGCCTCGCCCAAGTTTTCGCTTGCAGCCACGCGGGTCACAAGAGAGAACGCCTCGCCGGTGTGGTTGAAGAGCGTGCTCATAATGCCAAGCGAAGCTTCCTTACTGAACATGCCGCCCAGATAAGAGACAAACAGTTCCCAGCGCATGCCAAAGAACATCGTCACCGGCTCAATCGCATTGCCAATTTTGTAAAGGAGCGTATTTTCCACATTCCCGTCGCTTGCGTAAGAGAGCGCCCAGAAAAGAGCCGCCACCATCAGGATCATCTTCAAGGCCTTCTTGAAAATGCCCCAGGTGCTGCGCCCCACCATCGCAGCAATCATCTTCCAGTGCGGCTTGTGATACGGCGGGAGTTCCATAATCATGCCCACGCGTTCATTCTGCGGGACAAGCTTTTTGCCGAACAGGCGCGAAGACAGGTAGAAGCTGGCGAAAATCAGCACAACGTAACCGATGCCAAACAGCGGAGCCGCCGACCCGAAGAAAGTTGACGCCAGGAACAGCACGACAGCCACCTTGCTCCCGCACGGAATCGCCCACAACAGAACGAGCGCAAGCAGGCGTTGACCGCGGGTATCGAGTACGCGCGTACCGCAAACCGCACCCGCCGTGCATCCAATTCCGGAAAACAGCGGCATAATCGCCTTGCCCTGCAAACCGAGGCGCGAAAGCCAGTTGTCGAACGCATACGAGAAACGCGCCATGTAGCCGATTTCTTCGAGAATGCGGAATACGAAAATGATGGAGAAAATGAAACTCGTCATACAAATCGTGATGCAAGTTCCACCGACAAGCACCAGATTGATGAACGAAATCACCACAGGCCAAACGCCAAGCGCATTGCCAGCGCGTTCTACAAGCGACTGCAATACAGGCTGCATTCCAAAACCGATTCCCATGCCCGGGAAAGCGAGAATCATGCAAGCAATCAGCGAGACAACCATGATGCCGAACGCAAAGAACTTGCCCTTGATGTGGTGCGTGGCGATGCGGTCCCACTTGTTAAAGACCTTCTCGATTGACTTGAGCGTCGCCGATTCACGCACAATCTTCGAAACCCAGCGATACTTGGCCTCGCCGGTGAGAATACCGCCGTCACGTCCTTCTTCGCTATCGAGAATCACGTCAATCGCATTCTTCCTCGCGAACGGAAGCGATTCATTCACGACACCGCAAATGAGTTTGTCTTTTTCGAGAAGCTTTTCCGCAATCCAGATTCTTTCGCAAACGCCGTATTCAAAGTCGCCGAGGGCAGCTTCAATGCGGCTAATGATATCATCCGTTTTTTCGCCAAGCTCTCCCCCGCTAACGAGTTCCTCGCGCAGGCTCCCGCTATCGAGGCAAACAGGCGTCTTGATGGCCGAAACCATCTTCTTGAAAAATTCAGGATAACGTTCCGTTTCGGCCGCGCTGAAACCAAGCACCGGAACGCCGAGGCGTTTTTCAATCGCAGCCACGTCAATTTTCTTGCCCGCCGCTTCGGCCACATCCATCATGTTGAGCACCAGCATCACAGGCATGCGAATGCCCACAAAATCAGCCAGCATGTAAAGGCTGCGTTCCAGCTGCGACGCATCCACCAGAATGCAGACGAGGTCCGCCTTGCCGCTCTGAATGTAGTCACGCGTGACGGCTTCTTCTTCGGAGTTCGCCGAAAGCCCGTAACTGCCCGGAAGGTCGATTACTTTATATGTCGTACCATCAAAAACAAATTCGCCCTCGGCCTGTTCCACCGTTTTGCCGGGCCAGTTGCCCACGCGCTGGTGAAGTCCCGTTAAGTTGTTAAAAAGTGTCGATTTACCGGAATTGGGTTGCCCGAGCAAAGCAATAGTCTTGATTTCGCTCATCTTTACGATTCCACCTTGACAAAAATCTGTGAACTTTCCTTGTGATTGACAGCGATAACCGTATCGCGGCAAAAAACGAGCACCGGCGAGCGCCCGTCATTCTTGAGGAGCGTAAAGGCGGAACCCGGCGTAAGCCCGATGGAAACGATTCTTGAAATAAAGCGGGAATCGCCCTCAATCTGGGCAACAGTTCCGCAACGATTTTCGCCCATTTCGGCGAGACTCAATCGGTCAACAAAATCAGCATTTTTCATGCGCCAAAAGTAGCCGAAACCCATACAAAAAACCGCTCCAAATGGACTATAGGGAATCCGAGGGGATAAACAGGATCTCCAAATGTTCCACGCTTCAAAAATAATGTATATTATGAGTATGACTCTTCAGACAAAAAAGATGCACGAACTTTACGAGGAATGCAAACGTATCGGCATTTCTGAAACTTCCGATGTTATTGAAGAAGCGCAGTCGGCAGAAGAAGCCGAATTTTTCGCAAAGGCATTTGATATCATCCTGCAACAAAAACAAAAAAATGTTGTTGCCGAGAAGAGGTTCTAGTTGCCTAAGCTCATTCTATTTGCGGGTCCCAATGGTTGTGGGAAATCAACCCTCTATCAGACCAATAGAGAACTTTTCGACAACTCCGAACAATTTGTCAAAATCATGACGATTAAGAAAACGAGAATCGTCTATAAAGCTGATCCGTTGCCCGAATGGGCGACGACTTTGTCGTAATTTATAGGGGGAAAGCCTTCCCCTCGCTCCAGCCCCGCCCCACCCTTATTGTCATGCCCACCAGGTCGGGCATCTCTTAAACCCACCCCAACGGGGCTTCCGCAACCCTTTCTAGCGGGCTTCAGACGCCAGCCCGCAACGCCCGCTACCAGCGCAAGGCTTGAGGAACACACTAATTCATTCCAAGTTGGACTATTAAACTTCTTTACAAAATGGGGAAAATTTGCATTTGTTTAGCTAAAAACACATTTTCTTGTAAAAATTCTGCACCACCGGTTCCTTTTTAAGTTATTTTTAAAGGGCAAAGGCCTACTTTTGTAGGCCGGTAGGTTTTTGTATAAAAAGAGGCTTTTATAAGATAACGGACTTTTAGACATTTCTTGAGCTTTGCTCCTTGTTCTCTAACTCGAAATCAGCAAATTTCAAATACCTGAGAAAAGGATGCGAACGCTCACGTCCAGCAATGGGCGTGGGTTGTTTGTGTTTATCAGGTAAAGGTTTTGCTGAACCTCGAGTTAGGTAAATACAAATACGACCCACGTCTTTTTTTATGGGTTTTCTTTGTCAAGGAACATTGTAAGATATGTCTTGGCAGAGGACTTGATAAAAGAGAGGTGTTGGATGAAGAAAGAATCTCTGAATGAAAATCTGCATGGAATGTCTGTTTCCATGCTTGCGTTTTTCGTTGCTGCATGGGCTACGATATCAGTCGCCGCGCCATCGATATGGACCGGCGGCAAGGACACAACCTGGTATGCAGAAAGTGCTCAGGCATTCAATTTGACAACTGCTGAAGAATTGGCTGGCCTCGCATATCTTGTGAATAACGGAACAACCTTCCAAGGAAAGACGATTACCTTGGGTGCAGACATTTTCTTGAATGACACAACAGGTGCCGGTAAGGGAACTTGGAGTACAAGCGGAAAACGTATGTGGACTCCTATTGGAACGCTATCAAATCCTTTTAAAGGAGAATTTGATGGACTTGCGGGAAAAAAGAATCGCAAAATATACGGATTGTATATAAATGATACTACTAAAAATTATGTGGGATTATTTGGATATACGAATGGAGTAAAAATTAGTAATTTGGATTTGTTGGTCGGATACGTGGACGGGAAAAATTATGCAGGTTCGTTGGTAGGAAACTCGTTTAACGGTTCAATCGAAAACATTCATAGCGAATTAAATGTCGTTGGCAAAGATACCGTTGGTGGCATTGCTGGTTGCGGCCATGAGATAAACGATGCATCGGTTATCGCATCTATTAAAGGAAACAATTATGTTGGAGGAATATCCGGTAAAGATTCCTCAATTACTAATTCAACCTTTGAAGGGTATGTTAAAGGAACTTCTTATGTTGGAGGCGTATCAGGATGGGTTAAGATTATAAAAAAATCAAATTCGAAAGGAACTATTGAAGGCAATTCGTCTAATATTGGAGGTGTTACAGGTAGCGCCAATATTATTGATTCTGTATATCATGTAAATGGCATTGTTCAAGGTTTAAACTATGTTGGCGGCATTGCGGGTTCCGTTTGGGAAAGTATAAACGGTTCATATCACAAGAATGGAATGGTAAAAGGAACTTCTTATGTTGGAGGAGCTATCGGTAAAAATTCAGGTTCCGTTGAAAATATTTTTTCTGAAGCCGATGTTAAAGGAGAAAACTTTGTTGGGGGCTTAATTGGACAATCGTATCTTAGCGCCCAAAGCTACAGTCCATATACCATAACATCAATATCAAAATCCCATTCCATTGGAAATGTAATCGGAAAAAATTATGTAGGAGGAGTGATTGGTCAAGATTATATTAATCATACGAAATTGATCAGTTCCGACAAAAGTGAAACTATTACAAGAAATGTACTAAATATTTTTTCGAAAGGAAATGTATCTGGAAACGTTTTTGTTGGAGGCATAATTGGAGCATCGCAACGAAATGATCTTCCGAAGGATTCTAGAAATTTGCCTTATACAGTTGTTTCTACAATAGATTCTTCATATCATACTGATGGAAATGTTGTTGGGAAAGGTAATTATGTTGGTGGCTTGGTTGGGTTCGACTCTTTAAACACAATAAAGAATTCTTTTTATGAAAAAGGCGATATTGTAGGATTCTCCTATGTTGGTGGTTTAACAGGATTTGCCTTAGGCTTAATTGATAGTTCTTTCGTTGAAGGGAATATAAGAGGTTTTGATTTTGTCGGAGGCCTTGTTGGAAAAATGAAAAATTTTCGTGATGAATATACCGAACATGGCTCATCTGTTGCTCCTAGTATCGCTTTGTTGAATGGCGTTTCTCACTCTCATGTAAATGGGGTTATTCAAGGCAATGGCGATTATATCGGAGGCTTAATAGGAAGTGTTGTTTTTGTCAACAGAGCTAGCGAAAAAATAATTTCAAATTCAACTTTTGAGGGAGTGGTCGAGGGGAAAAATTTTGTAGGCGGAATAGTTGGAATTGATTCTGCCTACAAAGATTCAAAACCAACATATATTAGTAATTATCAAGAAGTACAGAATCCACTAATTGTAACAATTGCTAATAGCACTTCTAAAGGAAGTGTACAAGGGGTAAATTTTGTTGGAGGAATTGTCGGAAAATCAATTCCTGCGGGATACTATTTGGATTACGTCAAATTTCAAATATACAGGTGTCTGCATTCTGATGGAAATGTAACAGGCGATTCTAATTCAGTTGGAGGAATTGCCGGAAATTCTATTGGCTCAATTTCTTATTCGTCCCATTCAAACGGACTTGTAAAAGGAGTTAGTGAAGTTGGCGGCATAGCAGGCTATACGGATACCATTATAGAATCTTACGTCAACAGTTCTGTTGCCGCAAAGGACTCTATCGTTGGGGGCCTTGCAGGCCGAGCTTCATTTGTAAAAAATTCACATGTAATTGCATCTTATGTTAGAGGAAATAATATTGTCGGAGGTTTAGTAGGGTCTGTAGGCTCTTCCGTAACAAATTCCTATTTTGTCGGCGATTCTGTTACAGGTATCTATCAAGTGGGCGGTCTTGTCGGTGTCGCTAATGGTAATGTAGATTCTTCTTATTCGATTTCAAATGTTAAGGGCGATGATAATGTAGGTGGTTTGATAGGAAGTTCCTATGGAAACATCTCCTATTCTTATGCAGTGGGCAATGTAGTTGGCGATGTAGACAATTCTAGTACCGGAAACGATAACTTGGGTGGCCTTGTCGGATATGCTTATAGCGGTTCTATTTCAAAATCATTGGCTACAGGTGATGTTAACGGAACGACAAAGTTAGGGGGACTTGTCGGTCGATTCGATGGAACAAGTATTTCTCAGAGTTATGCACAAGGAAATGTAACAGGTTCATATTATGGGGATCCTTCCGATGAAGTGGGGAACTTCTATATCGGGGGCTTGGTTGGCTATGGAAAAGGTCTTGTTTCTGAAACGTATGTAAGTGGCTCTGTTAAGGGCATTGAAGATGGTCCTGTTTATACCGGTTGTATTGTAGGCTATGTAAATGGCTCTATGGAAATAACAGATTCCTATTTTGATAGTGATAAATGTGATCTTGCATTTGAAGGCAAAACGGGAATCGCTACAATTTCTAATTCTCCTGCACAAACGACTGATGCAATGCAATCATCTTCTACTTATGGAAATTGGGACTTTATAGATACATGGAGAATTATCGGAGAGTCTTACCCAAGATTATCATGGTACGTAGGGACTCTTGCCGAGGCGATTGTGGAAACAGCTTCGCTTAAAGATTTTGTTTATGACGGCAAGGAAAAAAAACCTGCAGTGAAGTCTGTGACATTGTACGGAACTGCATTGTATGAGGAAACTGATTATACGGTTTCGTACCAAGGTAATATGAATGCTGGGATTGCACTAATAAACATTTGTGGGCTTGGGGCGTATTCTGGGTGTAAACCTATTCCTTTTGTGATTTCTCCCGTGAACTTAGCCGTTTCTATTGCGGCAATAGATAATCAGGTTTATAGTGGAGATTCTATAAAGCCAAATATTTCAGTGCTAGTTGCCGATTCCGTAATAAACCCGATAGATTATCAGTTGATTTACACCGATAACATTAACGCGGGTAAGGGCTCTGTTCAGGCCTTTCTTACGGGTAATTACTCTGGTTCCGCAAAGGCTGATTTTATTATTGAAAAAGCCCCTTCGACAATTTTAGAATTACCGACTGCAAAGGATGTCTATTTCGGTCAAACATTGGCAGATGCGATAATCGAAGATGGCAATGCCAATGTGGAAGGTTCTTTTGTCTGGTCTAAATCCGATGTAATTCCAGATATAATAAATAAAGGGTATGAAATTACATTCATTCCTGCGGATGCACAAAATTACCTTGCTGCAACTGCAATAATTCCTTTAACAGTTAAGCGGAACATAATTGTATTTACATATGGCAAAGATACTTTACAGGTAGATACATTGCTGTATGGGGATCTTCCTCAATTTGATGGAGAATTGCCAAAGAAAGAATCTGCTCAATACGCATATACTTTCAAAGGTTGGTCACCCGAAATTGTAAAGGTTGCTGGCAACGCTTCTTATAAAGCAGTTTATGATAGTACAATCCGCAAATACACCATCAATTTTTATAGCGAAGATAGTCTTCTGCAATCTTCTGAAATTGAATATGGTGAAATGCCGACGCTGGAGTCGTTTACCCCCCAAAAAGCAATGAACAAGGCTTATACATATCTATTTAAAGGATGGTTTCCCAAATTAGTTTCTGTAACCAAAAATGCTAATTATATTGCAGAATTTGACAGTACTATACGTAGTTATACTATATCATTTATGAATGGCGAAACGGTCTTGAAAACAGTGTCTGTTAAATATGGAAATGTTCCGGAATATACAGGGACAAAACCGAACAAAGGGAATACGCAAAAATACAAGTATGAGTTTTCGGGGTGGTCTCCAGAAATTTCGACCGTAGAAGGGGATGCTCAATATCAGGCCGTATTCGACAGCACTGTGATAACTGGAATTTCAAATGTACTTTCGATCAATCAGGAATTGTCTGTGGTTGCAATTAATCGAAATATTCAAATTTCGACAGATTCAGTCGGCTCATTTTACGCAATCTTTGACATGCAAGGTCGTGTGCTGAAGAAAGGGTGTGTTGAACGGAGCAATTTTAGCATTGTTGTGCCTAGGAAGGGATCCTATTTTGTGAAGGTGGGAAAACAAATAGAAAGAATTAATGTAAAGTGATTTAGAGTAAAAACTTGGCGTTTCAAACGTCAAGTTTCTATGTTTCATAAAAAAACATTTTAAGAATCTTAATTCTTCTTTAGTAGCCATGGTTGATTGAAAAATCGATTAACTTGCTCTAAATGGCATAAGCTAGCCTTTCCAAAGGATTCGTCGATAGAGTTTTCCAAACTCAAGCCATCATTTTTTAATTTTAAAGAAAAAGTCATTGGATTAAGTAGAGCATTTCTTCTGTTTAAAAAAATTAAAATGTCTTGAGACAAATATTTTATTTCATCAACTAACGAATCATATAAAAAAACATCGTCCCCAGCCGTACCTGCCGTTGACACACCCAATCCCATCATGTAAGCTCTGCCTTTTACCGAAGTAAGTGGAGTGAGGCCACCTTTTCTAAGTTTTTTTATTTCTTCAGCACTCCAACAATTTTCTACATGAATTCCATTGATCGCATGAACTTCGGCCAATTCAGCCCAAGATTCGACAAGCTGTTTGACAAAAATCGGATTTGAAAAAACATTTTCACTTTTATGATATTTAACATCTAGAAAACACACATAATCATCTCCTACATAAGCAAACAACAAATAATCTGATCTTTGGGTAAATCCTTTTTCATCTTTTGAAATGGTCGTCGTTAAATGAAAATGATGAATTTTCCAATCCGCCCAAAGTAAATCTGTTCTGCCACCTTTCTTTTTTGCAAAGTTATTATACAGAAGTGATGTAGACAGATACGGATTGACATTTTCTCCATATTCAAATTTATCAGCCAACAAATGTACTGCAGAAACATATTGTTTAGGAACCCGCGTCCAAAAATCTTTGCTAAAACATGCAAAACGCTCTTTCGGTTCAACAAGTCGAGCAACATAGGATATCCAACGACGAATAGGGGGTTCTACCCTAGCATCATAATGCAAAGAATGTAATTCACACAAAGACTTAGCTATTTCTTGCAAATCATTGCAAAATTTATTATTTAGGATATCGCAGAAAGATTGTTCAAGCATATTAGAAAAGATAAATAAAATAAGAACATCAAATTCAAGTCTAAACCTAGATTCTTTTGCAATCCATATTCTTGAATTTTGCGTTAGGGGGCGTCGCACGACTGTGGCGAGATGCGTAGCGGCTCGATGAGCCGAGCGTGCCCGGCGAACAGCACCCGCCCCGGCCAGATCCTTCGATTTCGTTCAGGATGACACTAGGCCGGGGAACGCCAAAACGAAACAGTGAAAACGCAAAAAACGGCCTCTAGGGACCAGTTTGAGAATACAGGCTAAACTTTTTCTTTGAATCGATCTCTAGAAAGATTGGAATATTGAGCGGCTTCGTCAGCAGTAATTTTTCCGGCGTCAATCAAAGCTTGAGCAAAATCACAAACCCGATTGTTCGATTCTTCTTCTTCGACTTCGGCGATGGACTTGTAGCCGTAAACTTCGCTGCATTTCTTAAAATCCATTTTAAACTGCTCCTTGGCATCGCCGTTGAACCACTTCTTTAAATATACAAATGTTTGAGACAAAAGGTCTTCAGCCTCGTTGCGGGGAAGCGAATTGAGCCCAGCGATGGCAGCCTTCAGGTGCTTTTTGAGTTTTTCCCCGTTAAAAACATACTTCAATGCAACCAGCGCAAGTGCAATCTTGGGCGAGATCTGCGGGATTTCCTCGTCCTCGAAGATGTCGCTCACATCAATGAGTTCCAACAGGAACGGCAATCCAATCTTATGATAGTATTCGGGGTAGTTCGGAAACATAGTCTCCTTTTCAATACGCCAGGGATCCTTTCCATTGTAAAGGACAATGGCGATTGTCGGAATATTCTTCTGGTTACGGACCATAATCTGGAACCAGTACTTGACCAACTGCGGGATAATTCCTGTTTCAGGATAGCTCTTGTGCTCCTCGATGACACCCACGAGAAGTTCAGCCTGTTTGGGCTCATCGCTTGCAATCTTTACGGTAAATGCCAAGTCGCTATCGCCGTAGGAAACAGTATCGCTGAATGCCCCAGAAATCTCTTGCAGCGTATCAAGATTCACCGTTGCAAGGAACTGGGCAAGATTATTGTTCTTTCTGGACGCAAGACGAAGAAGTTCGGCCGTGCGAGCAGGATCCTTCAGCACCGAGCGAACATAAGGGTCGTGCGGGAAATTGGGGATTAAGGAAGATTTTCTTTCAATATTTTCATTTTCAGACATTAGCGTGTCCTTATTTGAAGGTGGCCAAACGGGCTCCCCCGCAAGGCGACAAGAACTTGGTCCTTGTCTATACTATACACGCTTTTTTCAGGCGCCCGAAGCCATTTTCTTGAAATATTTTTTTCTTTTTACAAAAACCCATTCGGTTTTGAGCAAAACCATTTGGAGTAGAAATTTTAGACTCATCTCTCTACTTTTGCTCCGCAAAAAAAGAGGATACAATGAGCCTTCCAAAAATCAACATTGAAAGAATCAACGAGCGATTCGGCCGTTTTGGCGAATTTTTGCTCGCACACCGCGCCATTTTGCTGGTGGCGTTTGTCGTTTTGCTTGCGGTTTCGATCGTGGGCATGAAAAAAATCTACGTCGAGGCCTCGTGGGACAGCTACTTTATCGAGGGCGACCCGATGCTTGTCGAAACAGACAAGTTCAAGGAAACCTTCGGTAACGACTATTTCGTGGGCGTGCTGGTCGAAAGCGACCATTCCATCTTGACGCCGGACAACCTGAAGCTTTTGCGCGAGCTTTCGAACGAACTGCGCGATAGCCTCTCGTATTCCGACGGCAAGGCGACTTCGATTGTCGATTTGGAATACATGCTCGGCACCGAAGAGGGCATGGAAATCACGCAGATTGTGCCCGAAGAAATTCCGACGGACGAGGCGGGCCTCGCTGAAATCGAAAAACACCTGGCCGACAAGCCGGAACTGGCGAAGAAGCTGATTTCGAGCGATCGCAAACAAGCCTTCATCAACATCAAGCTGCGCCCCTTCCCCGAAGATTCCGTGTGGAAGGCCGAAGGCGAAGCGAAGGGCGTGAAGGCAGAAGCGCCCGACATGCAGACGGGCCGCGAGACAACTGAAATCATCGCTAAGGAAAAATATGCACCGTTGCACCCGCGCGCCACAGGCATGCCCTACCTGAGTTTCCAGAAGTTGAAATACATCGGCGAAGAGATGGGCCGCATTTTCATCATCACCATTCTCTGCGCCATCATCGTGATGTTCCTGGTGACGCGTTCGCTCCGCGGCATTGTCTCTCCGCTGATTACGACTTTTGCAGGCGTCATCATGACATTTGGCCTGGTGGGTTATCTCGGGCTTTACATGGATGCGACCAACATCATGGTACCCGTGATTTTGGCCTTCGCCGTCTCGATTGCATACAACATCCACATCAACTCGTTCTTCCGCAAGAACATGATGCTTACCGGCAAGCGCAAGGAATCGGTGCTTTACGCCATGCGTGAAACAGGCTGGTCGGTGCTGTTCTCGGGCCTTACCACGATTGTCGCGTTGCTCAGTTTCCTTTCGGTGATGCTCAAGCCGATTCGCTCCGTGGGCATTCTCTCGTCGATTGCGATTGCGTTTATTCTTCTCGTGGCGCTGACGGTTTCGCCGATTCTCTTGAGTTTCGGCAAAGACAAGAAGCCAAACGCCAAGGTGCTTGAACGCGGCGACACGCGCATGGGAATCATTCTCGATTCTATCGGCAAGTTCGTTCTCGGGCACGGAAAGCCCATCGCCATCGTATTCGCCACCGTGACTGCAATTTCTGTTTTCGGGCTCACCAAGATAGAACCCGCCTTTGACGTGGAACGCACCATGGGCCGCAAGGTCGAATACGTGAACAAGATGCTCTACGTGGCAGAATCCGAAATCGGAAGCTTCTACTCTTACGACCTGGTGATTGACTTTGGCGCAAACGACAAGGCCAAGGAAGTCGAAAACCTGAAAAAGCTCGAACAGTTGCAGGATCATGCCGGCAAGTACCCGCTCACCAAGCGTTCCACCTCCATTCTTGACATCGTCAAGGATTTGGACCGCACGCTGAACGAAAACCGCCAGGACAAATACGCAATTCCCGAAACCGAAGAAGAAGTCGCGCAGTTGCTTTTGCTCTACGAAAACGCGGGCGGCAGCGAAGCAAGCTACTGGATGGATTACGATTACAAGAAACTCCGCCTGATGATTGAAATTTCAAGCTACAACTCCAACGAACTCCAGAAGGAAATTGAGGACTTGCAGAATTTCGCACGCAAGCTTTACCCGGACGCAAAGGTGACTGCCGTGGGTAACTTGCCGCAATTCACCGCCATGCAGCAGTACCTGGAAGTGGGCCAGATGACTTCGTTCCTGATTTCTGTAGTCATCGTGGCTGTCCTTTTGATGATCGTTTTCGGCAGCATTCGCACGGGCCTTATCGGCATGATTCCGAACATTGCGCCGGGCATTTTCGTGGGCGGCTACCTTGGACTCACGGACATTCCGCTTGACATGATGACGGCGACACTCATCCCGATGATTATCGGCCTTTCCGTTGACGATACGATTCACTTCATCAACCATGGGCATGTGGAATTTGACCGCACCCACGATTACCGCGAATCGATTCTCAATGTGTTCCGCACGGCGGGCCCGGCTCTCGTGATGACGACGATTATCATGGTGGCGACCTTTGCGGGCTTTACCACCTCGGCCGCAACGCAGATGTTCAACTTCGGCTTCGTGGTGTTCGTGGGACTTGTCTCGGCACTGCTCGCCGACCTGTTCGTGACACCGCTTTTAATCAAGAAATTCAAGATTTTTGGAAAATAGGAGAAATTTATGAATATGAAATTCGCAAAAACAGCCGCGACAATTATTGTCGCCTTGAGCGCCATAGTAAGCGCAGAAACTTTGACCGGCCGCGACATCGTGCAGAAGGTGCATGACCGTCCCGATGGCGACACACGCAGTTCCGAGCTCTCGATGACACTCATCAACAAGAGCGGAGCCAAGCGCGAACGCAAGATTACCTCGTTCGCGATGGATGTGGGCAAGGACACCAAGCAGATTATGTTCTTCCGCTACCCCAACGACGTGAAGGGCACGGGATTCCTGACGGTCGATTACGACGACATCAACAAGGATGACGACAAGTGGCTTTACCTGCCCGCCATGAAAAAGACGCGCCGTATCAGCGGAAAGAGTTCCAAGACGGATTACTTCATGGGTTCCGACTTCACTTACGACGACGTGGGCCAGCGCAACATCGACGAAGACACCCACAAGCTCCTCCGCGAAGAAAAGGTGGACGGAATCGATTGCTGGGTGGTTGAATCCGTGCCGAAAAAGGGCGACGAAATTTTCTCGAAAAAAATTTCCTGGATTCGCAAGGACTGCCTGATTGCCGCCAAGGTGGAATACTACGACAAGCTCGGCAAACTGCACCGCTCGCTGAAAGTTGAAAACGTGGTTCAGGTAGACGGATTCTGGTCTATCGCCAAGATGAGCATGGAAAACGTGCAAACCAATCACAAGACACTCCTTGAATTCGGCGACATCAAGTTCAACATCCCGCTGGACGCAAAGACATTCACCGTGCCGCGCTTGGAAAGAGGACTGTAAGGAACTATCCCCACTTTTGTCATGCCCGCGAAGGCGGGCATCTCCCCTTTACAAAACATTTTTTTAGTAGAAAAGGAGATTCCCGACCAAGTCGGGAATGACAAATTAAGGAGAAATAAAGTGACGAAGCAATCTCTAGCAGCATTGTTATTGGCGGCGGCGGCCGCTGTCGCAGCCTTCGCCCAAGAAAGCCCGTTTCAATTCAACGGGTTCGTGGACACGTATCACGCCGTTCAGACGCAGCATCCGCACGATTTTACCACGTCGCGGACGCGCCTGCGCGCTGAACTCCGCGTAGATTACGAGAACGCCTACTTGTTCACTAGCCTGAATGGCGTGCACAACAGCATTCTCGAAGACCGCACCGGCGTGCAGTTGCAAGAAGCGTATTTCAACTACCAGAACGACTTTCTTGAAATCCGTGCGGGCCGCCAGATTGTGGTGTGGGGCGTCGCCGACGGGCTTCGCGTTACCGACTTGATTTCGCCTGTAGACTACACCGAATTCATGTCGAGTGATTACGATGACATGCGTATGGCTGTTGACGGTTTCCGCATCAAGTACCCCGGCGAGCGCGTGAATGCCGAAATCGTTTACGTGCCCGTACCGCGATACTTCCAGATGCCCATGCAAGAAGAAAACCCCTGGCGTCCTGAATTGCCCGAAAAAGCAAGCATCGATTTCCCGGATGGTCCCGATGCCAAATTCAAGAACGGCGACTTCGGAACGCGCGTCTCGTTTTTCCTCTCGAATCTAGACTTCTCTATCTCGGCACTCCATACGCATAACCAGTCGCCCGTTACGGTCGCAGGCTACGATCCCATCAAGGATTCTATTGTCATCCACGGCATTCATGAGACCATGACCATGATCGGAGGCGACCTCTCGATGCCTGTCGGCGAATTCGTACTTCGCGCTGAAATTGCGGAATATTTCGGCGAAGCGCTCGGCTATGCAAACAACCTCGATTACGCCCGCAAGAACACGTTCAATGCGCTCGGTGGAATCGACTGGTACGCCGGCGACAACTGGACTTTCATGGTGCAGTATTTACACAAGTACATCGCTGATTATTCGGACAAATTAGCCGCCGAAAAGAATTCCTCAGAAATGACTTTCCGCATTTCGAAGGAGCTCCTGAACAACACGCTCAAGCTTTCGCTCTACGGCATGTTCGACATTGACAACCTCGCTTATTACGCACGCGTTTCGGGCGATTACTCCGTCACCGACCAGGTAATGATTTCGCTTGGTTACGACCACTTTGGCGGCAAGCGCGGACAACTCGCAGGCTACGACAAGAATCGCGAAATCTGGGCGAAAGCGAAGTACTACTTCTAATAAGACCTAATGAATTTTGAATTTGAATCAAACTCCCGCAATCCCTATTCCGCGTTCACGATGCGGCGTGTATTTTGCTTTGGCATTGTTATCGCCGTATTGCTACATGCGGGCTTTTACGCCTGGGGATTCTTGAAGCGAACGCAGGTGGTTACCACCCGCGAAGACGCCGAGGTGATTCATGTGGAGCAATTACTGCTCCAGCCACCTCCGCCCCCGCCCGAAGTCAAGAAAATCGTGAAGAAGGTGGTTCGCGCAAAAATTATCCCGAACATCGTGCAAGATACGGTGCCGGAGCCTGAACCGGAGCCAGAGCCGGAACCGATTGTGGTTACGGATGCCGAACCCGTTGTCGAAGCACCGCCTGAGCCAGTGGCACCGCCCCCGCCGCCACCTCCACCGCCGAAGCCCTCGAAGGATTCGCTGATGAAGGTGACTCGCGCTTACCTGATGGGGCTGAGCAAGGCTTTCGAAAAGCAGAAGGACTACCCCGCTACAGCCCGCCGCCTAAAGCAAGAAGGAACCGTGCGCGTGCAATTTACGGTTGCAAAAGACGGGAGCATCAGCGGTGCGGTTGTGGCAAAGCCTTGTCCGTATTCTTCACTGAACGAAAGCGCGCTTGCCGCCGTACAAGCCGTGCCAAAGTTCGACCCGATTCCAGCTGTACTTGGCAAGGACACCTGGAAAATGGAGATACCGATTAAATACAATCTGCATTAAAAGGAGATGCCCGCCTTCGCGGGCATGACAAAGCAACAAGACATTTACATACAACCTAAAACAGGAACACAATGAACTACATCTTAGACTTTATTCAACAGGGCGGCGTTATCGCCTACGTACTCGTGGCGATGAACTTCGTCGGTTATTCCATCATCGTGTGGAAAATCATCTCGCTGATTCTCTTCAACAGGAGCATCCGCAAGCGCCTTCCTTCCAAAATTCTGCACCGCGTGGTGAGCCACAACACCGACCACCACATCATCATGGAAAGCATCCGCACCGAAATCGCGCTCGCTTTCTCGCCGTTACAGAAGGGCATGACTACGATTGAAAACATTGCCAGCATTTCTCCGCTGCTGGGCCTTTTGGGAACCGTATTCGGCATCTTCAACGCCTTCAGTGTCATCGCCGTTTCGGGCCTTTCTGACGCAGGCGCATTCGCAACAGGCATCAAACTCGCCCTCATTACGACAGTGATTGGCCTCGTGGTCGCGATTCCGCACGTCATCGCATTCAACTACTTGAATGCAAGCATGGAATCGGAGCAGGACAACGTAGAAAACGATGTGCTTTTGCAGCTGGGCCGCATTCTCAAGGAAAAGGACCACATTCGTTCTCAAAGCGCCGATTCCGCAAACGAGGATGCATAAATGGCCAAGCGCACCCGCCGAATCCGCCCCGACATGACGCCGCTCATCGACTGCGTCTTCTTGCTGCTGGTGTTCTTCTTGGTGACATCCGTCTTCAAGCAAGACGAATCGGTACTCAAGCTGATTCTGCCCGAAACACAGACCGAAACCAAGCGCGACACGCCCGAGGGCCTGTACATAGAGCTTTCCGAGACGGAACTCGCCTTTAACGGCCAGCGTGGCACGCCCGACGAACTCCGCGAAAAGGCGGCAACGGTGCAGAACAAGAAATCCCCTGTCGCCATCAAGATTGACAAGGGAACCACTTACGAGCGCATCGCCGTCATCTTGGACATTTTACAGGTGCAAAAGCTGTACAATATCCAGCTGATTAACGAGATGGAAAGCGCGGAATAAGACCGCTTGCGGCGTCGCTACACCCTTCCCGCGAACTGGTTCGTAAACAGCAACAGCCCCGAAATAAAGATTATAACACCGCCTGCGAGAGTCGCGACGGTGTATATTTTTGTCGCGATACGCGTGTGGGCACTCCCCTTGTCGATTCCCTTGCGGAATGCCACGGCCGCAATACCGAAGGCCACATTCGTAATCGTCATACCGACGCAAATGACAAGCGCACCCAGGAGCGACAGCGCCACCATGGAATTCAACAGGCAAAACAGCACAATCAACGCCACAGCCGGGCAAGGCACAATTCCCGTAACAGCGGCAACACCCAAGATTTCACGCCAGCGGGCAATCGGAGGCAATTTAGATTCCGCGACAGCACCATCCCGCGCAACAGCACCACCTTCCGCGGCAATTTTAGCCTGCTTCCGTTGCGTTATAAAATCCTTGATTCCAAGCACCACAAGCAACACACCCGTGAGCATAATCAACGCATAGCTCGCCCGTTCAATGCCGATACGGCCCATCTCGAACGCATTGAATACCGTCGCCTTGAAAATCGCGTACAAAACAAGCAGCAACAATACAGCACTCATCGTATGCGTCACGGTAATGCCCGCACCAAGCGCAACGCCCTGCCGCCAGCGACCACGACGCGCAATAAAATATCCGACCACAATCGACTTTCCATGTCCGGGACCAAGCGCGTGCAACATACCGTACACAAGGCAAATCGCGAGAAACTTCCAAATGGCATCCCAGTCGCCGCTTTTCATCGCCGAAATCGCCGCCGTCAACTTTTCGCGAAGCACCTTCTGTTCCTCCGCAATCACCGTATACAAAGACCGCGTTTTTTCCACCGTTTTTTTTGGCACCGCCGCAGGCACAGCAGACGCACCTTCAGCAGGCGCCACCATTTCCGTTGCAGCCGGAGCTTCGCCCCCACCCACGTCAAAACGTTTCTTCTTGACAGCCGCCGAAGCCGCCACCGCAATCAAAAGAACAAGCAAAAACACAATAGACTTCTTCATAAAGCCCCTGCCATCACTTTTTAAACCTTAAAAAAAGACCTTCCGTATCACTTCTGAAAGCCCGGAACAAGGTCAATCCACGAACTTCGTCAGGAAAGAACTCGACATCAAGTCCATCAGGAGCATCGACATCCGCATTTTCCATATCCGTCGTCATCTGAATGTAATTCGTCTGGTCACTGACAACAATGACAAGCATCGTGTATTCCGATGTTGCCGGAATAGAATAAGCCACCTTAAAATCCAGCACCAATTTTCCATTTTGCATAGCCGCCGAAAACCCTTCGATTTTCTGTGCCGGAGCAAACTTACTTTCAACCGTTACATAGTTAAAATAGCCGCTTTGCTGCAACGGATCAAGCACGAGTCTTTTCACCTCGTCGATTTCTTTCCCTGTAATTTTACCATCGCCATTTTCATCTGCAGAGGCAAACATTGCCGCACTGTATACCTCGTCAAAGGTCCAACGATTCTGGACCCCTGTAAAGGCATCTTGACTGAATACAGCCTTAACAGATACATCGGCAAACACGTGCGGGTGCGCCTCGGCCATGACAACAAAGCCGACTAGCAACAGCAATATATACGACAATCGCATCCGCAAGATTTTCCCTCAATTTCAATCTAAATATAAAAGAAAATTTTACCTTTTTTTATTCATTTTTCGTAAAAATTCCATATATATATAGAACTAGTTGTTTTTATATTTTCCGTTCGTCTTTAGTTTGGGCCCTCGCATGATTCGTTTTTTTGTTGCCGTTCTTGTTGCCGCTTCGTTATCGCACGCAATTACCTCTATCCCGATTAACGGAATCAAGGCTTCGGCAACACTGCCCGACATTGGACAAACCACGTACAGACCCGAAAACATGGTCATGAAAAAGCACGTGCACCCGTTTTTTCAGGTTTGGGGGGCCAAGTACAAGAACAAGCCCATCACCTTGGAATTCTTGGTAGAGGCCCCGCGTTTGGACCTTATCACCCTTTATAACGGTTTTTTGCGGGATTCTTCGGCTTACACAAATTACAGCCTCGCAAAGACCATCAAGATTTACCAGAACACCACCGACAACCTGATCAAGGTGCATACGCTTGCCAAGCCCAATTGGCGCGGGCACAAAGATCCCCTTGCCGACGTAATCATGTTCGAAAAGCCGCTCAAGAACGTATTCAAGATTATCATCGAAATCGAAGATATTTACCCAGGCAAGCTTTACCAGGATGTATGCATTGCGTTAATCAAATTCTGGGGATTCACCCGACTGCCGCACAAGCCCAACTTTGCGCAATTGACCGACGTGCGCGACGGACAGACCTACAGAACCATTAGCGTAGGCGACCGCATCTGGATGGCCCAGGATTTACGCTACAAGACCAGCGGCAGCCGCCCCTTTACTGACGCCAACAGGCCCAATGTAAAAATCCCGACGGATGCAGGCCTTGAATATCCCACCGCCGACATCGAATACAATATTTGCCCCGAAGGCTGGCGACTCCCGACCCAGACAGAATTTGCAAACTTGCTCTCGGATCTTTCGCCTACGGCCTCTTACGACGACTTATTCTCGACCGCTTACCGCAGGCCGCGTTATTCTATACACCAAATTGGAAAACTGAGCGGATCACAATCGTATTCTACCGACGCCGAAGTATTCTTCTACCCCACGAACGCTTACGGCATGAACTTTTCGACTCTCACCCGCCGCTATTACGATAGCGAATGTACCGAAGAAACAGGAGAAACTTATGCTTTCGGCTCTTACTGGACCGTAGATTCCAAGGAAATCCCGCTCTGGCCCGACGAAAACGGCAATGTAGAAGTCAAGCAATTAAGGCATTACCGCTTTGGCGGCACCGATTACTGCGAAGCCATGCTCTGCCACGAAGACTATCATTTTGTCCGCTGCATCAAGGACGACGGTTACACGCCGCCGACCTATACAAATTCAGAAAGCCCCGACACAGGCTTTACAGATTCCGTAAACGAATAAGCGAATTTTCAATTTTTGAAAAAGATTGAATTTTTGTAAAAACAAGAAATTTGGCGATTCTACAAAGAATTCGCCATTTTTTGATTTTGGCACGCGTTTTGCTTTTATGGCACCGAAAACAAAATTCATAGGAGATTGCCATGAGCAACGAATACAGATTAAAAGCTATCAAGGAAATCGCCAGCGAAAACGCCGGCGCTAACCTCCCCGCAGCACCCGCAAACATCGACTTCTACGGCGAAGACGTATTCAACGCCGAGGCCATGCGCGCATATCTTCCCAAGGACATTTGCAAGAAGCTCTTCGCCACCATCGATGGCGGCGCACCGCTTGATCCGAGCATCGCCGGCGAAGTCGCCCACGCCATGAAGAAGTGGGCAATCGACCGCGGCGCCACCCACTTCACGCACTGGTTCCAGCCGCTCACCGGTTCCACCGCCGAAAAGCACGACTCCTTCCTGGAACCCGAAAACGGCAAGGCCATCATGGCCTTCAGTGGCAAGAACCTGATCGTCGGCGAACCGGACGCATCGTCCTTCCCGAGCGGCGGCCTCCGTTCTACTTTCGAAGCCCGCGGCTATACCGCCTGGGATCCGACCTCTCCGGCCTTCATCAAGCGTCACGGCAACGGTGCAACGCTCTGCATCCCGACCGCTTTCTGTAGCTATACTGGCGAAGCCTTGGACAAGAAGACTCCGCTCCTCCGTTCTATTCAGGCTCTGCAGAAGTCCGCCGACCGTCTCATGGGCCTCTTTGGAGTTGCCCAGCAGAAGGTCACCGTCACGCTCGGTGCCGAACAGGAATATTTCTTGATCGACAAGCGTTTCTACCTGCAGCGCCCTGACCTGTACCAGGCCGGCCGCACTCTGTTTGGTGCAGCACCTGCTAAGCACCAGCAGATGGAAGACCACTACTTCGGTAGCATTCCGGCACGCATCATCAACTTCATGAACGATGTGGAAAAGGAACTCTGGAAACTCGGCATTCCGGCCAAGACCCGCCACAACGAAGTCGCACCGGCCCAGTTCGAACTTGCCCCAATGTTCGAGGAAGTGAACCTCGCTTGCGACCACAACATGCAGATTATGGAAGTACTCCGCCAGGTCGCCGACCGCCACGGACTCGTTTGCCTGCTGCACGAAAAGCCGTTCGCCGGCATCAACGGTTCCGGCAAGCACAACAACTGGTCCGTAAACTACGGCAAGACGAACCTCTTGAACCCGGGCAAGGACCCGCACCAGAACGCCATCTTCCTCACCACGCTCTGCGCCGTCATCTATGCTGTCGACACCCATGCCGACTTACTCCGTATGGCAGTCGCTAGCGCCGGTAACGACCACCGTCTCGGTGCCAACGAAGCTCCTCCGGCAATCATCTCCATGTACCTCGGCGACCAGCTTGCCGACGTCATCGACCAGCTCGAAAAGGGAGACCCCAAGTCCAGCAAGCAGGCCGGCGCCCTCAAGCTCGGTTCTGACACGCTTCCGCCGCTCCCGCGCGACGCTACCGACCGTAACCGTACATCGCCCTTCGCCTTCACCGGCAACAAGTTCGAATTCCGCGCTCCGGGTTCCAGCCAGAGCTGCTCTGAACCGAACGTCATCTTGAACACGATCGTCGCCGAAGCCTTCGACCTCATCGCCGACAAGCTGCAGAGCGTTCCGGCCGACAAGTTCCACGAAGAACTGCAGAACCTGCTGCAGAAAATCGTCAAGGAACACAAGCGCGTGATTTTCAACGGCAACGGCTACACCGACGAATGGGTCGAAGAAGCAGCCAAGCGCGGCCTCCCGAACATCCGCACCACCATGGAAGCCCTCCAGGCCCTCGCCAAGAAGGAAAACGTGGCTCTGTTCGAAAAGTACGGCGTGTTCAACAAGCGCGAACTCGACTCCCGCTACGAAGTCAACATGGAAGATTACCACAAGAAGATTCACATCGAAGGCAAGATCGCTTTCGACATCGCGAAGAACGTGGTGCTCCCGCAGGTACTCTGCGCATACTCTAACGCATTGAAGACCAACGAGTTAGCTAAGGGCCAGGGCTTCTACGCTGTAGACGGTTACGCTCGCGAACTCGGCGACAAGTTCAAGGAACTTGAAGCCGCAGTCGCCCAGATGGAAACCGCCCTCGGCGAAAAGCACGAAGTCATTCTCGACGCTATGGCAAACCTCCGCATTATCGTGGACAAGATCGAAAGCATCGTGCCCGACGAAAAGTGGCCGCTGCCGAAGTATCGTGAGATGTTGTTCATCTATTAGTAGATGAATAACATCGGCTGCGCGTCGAAGGTGCGCAGCCAAATGCCAATTTATTTACTAATTGTACTCCAAAACCTCATAATAATCCGAACCTCAAAAATGCAATTCGTCGGCCTTGTGCCGGCGGATTGCTTTTAAAAAAGTTTAACCCCTCGTGACTCAAAAAAATTATTCAAAAACACTCTTCCTCCCTTGGCTCAAGATTTACTATATTTTGAGCCCGATGAAAATATCGGAATTCATCGAGGCACACATGAGTACCGCCGTTGCAGGAATCTCGCAACGCAACCAGGCGGCTCTCTCTGGATTTCACAAAATTTCTTTTTTTCACATTTTTTATCGTCTTTATCGTTTGGCAAAAGCATTTGGCTTTTGCCTTTATTTTTTACTGTCACCCTGGAGCAAGGCCACGCCGCGCGATAGGGTCCATATGGATTCTATCGCCCTTACAGGGCTCCAGAATGACATTACAAAACAAGTTTTCACTTAACGCGAGCAATATATGACAGATAGATTCAACTGGAAAGCGAAACGCGAAAAGAAGGCGTTTCTGGCACTGGCAGACGGAACCGTTTTTAGGGGCTACGCCTTTGGCTCTACCACCGATACCGTCGGTGAAGCCGTTTTCAACACCGGTATGGCCGGCTACAAGCAGATTTTGACCGACCCCTCTTACGCAGGCCAGTTCGTGGTATTCACCACCGCCGAAGTCGGCGCCTACGCAGCAAACCATGAAAAATCCGAATCGCGCGACGTGTTCCTGAACGGAATCGTCGTAAACTCGTTGGACGAAGTTTCTAAGGAACTGAATGAAGAAAGCCTGCACGACTACATGCTCAAGCACAACAAGCCGGGCATTGCAGGCGTCGACACCCGCGCCCTCACGATTCATCTGCGCAACAACGGCGCCCAGAAGGCCTACCTGCACGTAGACGGTACCGACATGAGCGAAGAAGAAGCTATCCAGAAGGCTCAGGAATGGGAAGGTCTGGACGGTCAGGACTACGCCAGCAAAGTAAGCGACCCGAACGGCTACGAGCTCAGCACCGAAGGCGACCTGCACGTGGTCGCACTCGATTTCGGCATCAAGACAAATATTCTTAGAAACCTGGTAAAACAAGGTATGAAGGTCACTGTGCTCCCGATTACCGCCACCTATGAACAGATCATGGCAAAGAACCCCGACGGCGTGTTCCTTTCAAACGGTCCTGCCGACCCGAACAGCCTTCCGCAGGTTGTTGCCGTTGTCAAGCAGCTTTTAGGTAAAGTTCCTCTGATGGGCATTTGCCTAGGGAACCAGTTGCTCGGCCTCGCCTTTGGCGCAAACGTGTCCAAGCTCAAGTTCGGCCACCACGGCTGCAATCATCCGGTCAAGAACGTAAAGACTGGCGCCGTCGAAATCACGAGCCAGAACCACAACTACGCTATCGACGCCATCACGCTCCCCGAAGAAGTCGAAGTCACTCACATCAACCTGAACGACAACACAGTCGAAGGCATCCGCCACACGACGCTGCCGGCATTCAGTGTGCAGTACCACCCGGAATCTGCTCCGGGCCCGAACGATTCTCTCTACCTGTTTAGTGAATTCAGACAAATGATCGAAGAATTCAAAGCAAAACAAGTCAGCACCCCCAAGCCCGCTGAAGTCCCCAAAGAGGTAAAAAATGTCCTCCTCTAAAGCTGCCGCAAAAAAACAGACCAAGTACATTTTCATTACCGGCGGCGTGGTCAGCTCCCTCGGTAAGGGAATCACCTCCGCATCGCTGGCGCTCCTTCTCAAGAGCCGCGGCTACAAGGTGTTCATGCAGAAACTGGACCCGTACCTGAACGTGGACCCGGGCACCATGAGCCCCTACCAGCACGGTGAAGTTTTCGTGACCGACGACGGCTACGAAACCGACCTTGACCTAGGCCACTACGAACGTTTTGCCGGCGTGCAGTGTTCCAAGGCTTCAAGCTACACTTCGGGCCGCATCTATTCTTCCGTACTCGCGAAGGAACGCGCGGGCAAGTACCTCGGCGGTACGGTGCAGGTGATTCCGCACATTACCAACGAAATCAAGGACGCCTTCCGCTCTGCAGCCGAAAGCGGCGCCGACATCGTGCTCTGCGAAATCGGCGGTGTGGCTGGCGACATTGAATCGCTTCCGTTCCTCGAAGCCGCAAGACAGTTCCGTTTTGAAGTGGGCGTCGAAAACACTTGCTTTATCCACCTGGTTCTCGTGCCTTACCTGAAGGCGGCCGGCGAACTCAAGACAAAGCCTTCGCAGCACTCGGTTGCCGAGCTCCGCAACATCGGTATCTTCCCGGACATTCTCGTGTGCCGTACCGAAATGACGATCCCGCAAGATCACTTGGACAAGCTCGCGCTCTTCTGCAATGTGAAGCCCGAATGCGTCATCGAAGAAAAGGACGTGACGGATTCTGTATACGCCGTGCCCCGCGAACTTTCCAAGCAAGAGCTCGACCTCCGCGTGCTTGAACAGCTCCGCCTGAGCGTGCATCCGATTATCCACTCCGAATGGGACAAACTCGTCAAGAAGGCTACCCAGCCCAAGTATGAATGCACCATCGCGCTTGTGGGCAAGTACATCGCCATCCGCGACGCCTACAAGTCCGTGCACGAAGCCTTGCAGCATGCCGGCATGGAACACAACGCCAAGGTGAAGGTGGAATGTATCGAGGCCGAAGAACTCGAAAAGAATCCGAACCTCATCAAGAACGCCGACGGCATTCTGATTCCGGGTGGATTCGGTAGCCGCGGCGTGAACGGCAAGTGCGTAGCCATTCGCTACGCCCGCGAACACAAGGTCCCGCTGCTGGGAATTTGTCTCGGCATGCAATGCTGCGTGATTGAATTTGCACGCAACGTACTCGGCTGGAAGGACGCCAACTCCACGGAATTCGACGAAAAGACGGCCCACCCGGTCATTGACCTGATGGACGAACAGAAGAACGTCACCGAAAAGGGCGGCACCATGCGCCTCGGCGCTTACCCGTGCAAGCTCATGAAGGATTCCAACGCCGCAAAGCTCTACAAGAGTGAAAAAATTAGCGAACGCCATCGTCACCGCTACGAATTCAACTACAACAGCGAATTCCGCAAGGAACTCGAAAAGGCCGGCCTCAAGATTGCCGGTACATCGCCCGATGGCAAGCTCGTCGAGATGGTGGAAATCAAGAACCACCCCTACTTCGAAGCCTGCCAGTTCCATCCGGAATTCAAGAGCCGTCCTACGGCACCGCACCCGCTGTTCAGCGGGCTTGTAAAAGCCGCTCTTGCTCAGAAAAATGGCAAAACAAAAACCGCGACCGCAAAAGCCGCGCAGAAGAATGTGAATGGAGGCAAGAAGAATGCCTAAACGTACAGACATCAAGAAGATTATGCTCATTGGTTCTGGCCCGATCGTAATTGGCCAGGGCTGCGAATTCGACTACTCCGGCGTGCAGGCCTGCAAGGTGCTGCGCCGTGAAGGCTACGAAGTGGTGCTCGTGAACTCCAACCCGGCCACCATCATGACCGACCCCGAAATGGCCGACCGCACCTACATCGAGCCACTGAGCGTCGATATTCTGCACGAAATCATCCGTCGCGAACGTCCGGACGCCTTGCTCCCGACTCTCGGCGGTCAGACCGCTTTGAACCTCGCCATGGAACTCAATGAACGCGGCATTTTGGACCGCTACCAGGTGGAACTTATCGGTGCAAAGGCCGAATCCATCCAGCGCGCCGAAGACCGTCACCTGTTCAAGGAAGCCATGCTCAAGATTGGCCTGGACCTCCCCCGCTCCGGTTCGGCACACTCCATGAGCGAAGCTACCGCAATCGCCAACACCATCGGCAGCTGGCCATTGATTATTCGTCCAGGCTTTACGCTGGGTGGCACGGGCGGCGGTATCGCCCACAATCCCGAAGAATTCGAAACCATCGTGAACCGCGGTCTCGACGCATCGCTCAACAACGAAGTGCTTATCGAAGAATCGCTGCTTGGCTGGAAAGAATTCGAAATGGAAGTCATGCGCGACAAGAAGGGCAACGCCGTTATCGTGTGCTCCATCGAAAACCTCGACCCCATGGGCGTGCACACAGGCGACTCCATCACGGTCGCCCCGATCCAGAGCCTCGATGACCGCGCCTACCAGGCCATGCGTGACGACTCCTTGAAGGTCATGGAAGCCATCGGCGTGGAAACCGGTGGTTCTAACGTGCAGTGGGCTATCGAACCGAAGACCGGCCGCCGCATCATCATCGAAATGAACCCGCGTGTGTCCCGTTCTTCTGCACTCGCCTCCAAGGCAACGGGCTTCCCCATCGCAAAGATTGCAGCGCTCCTTGCCGTGGGCTACACGCTCGACGAACTCCGCAATGACATTACGCAAACGACCCCGAGCTGCTTTGAGCCGGCGCTTGACTACGTGGTGGTGAAGGTTCCGCGCTTCACCTTCGAAAAGTTCCCGAAGGCCGATTCTACACTCGGCACCCAGATGAAGTCCGTGGGCGAAGCGATGGCCATCGGCACCAACTTCAAGCAGGCCATGCAGAAGGCGCTGCGCTCGCTCGAAACAGGTTACGGTGGATTCGGTTCTTGCGCCAAGTGCGAAAAGTTCAAGGAATACGACGACGAAACGCTCACCAAGGAAGTCGCCCGTCCGAACGCCGAACGCATCTTCGTGCTGTACGAAGCCTTCCGTCGCGGCTGGAGCATCGAAAAACTTTACGAACTCACCAAGATTGACCGCTATTTCTTGCGTCACTTGGAAGAACTCGCCTACTTTGAAGACGAAATCAAGGCCGCCAAGTCTCTCGCCGGCCTCGCCAAGAACATTCCGCTGTTTCGCCAGGCCAAGGAATTCGGCTTTAGCGATATCCAGATTGCCTACATGTTCCACAAGCGCCCCGAAGACGTCATGGAAGTGCGTAAGCAGATTGGCCTCAAGCCGAGCTACTACTCCGTAGACACTTGCGCTGGCGAATTCGAAGCCATTACGCCGTATTATTACAGTTGCTGGGCCGAAAATTCCGAACCGGTCCGCACGATTATCGGCAACCGCGGCAAGAAGCGCATCATGGTGCTCGGCGGCGGTCCGAACCGAATCGGCCAGGGTATCGAATTTGACTACTGCTGCTGCCACGCAGCCTTTACGCTGCGTCGCGAAGGCTACGAAGTCATCATGGTGAACTCGAACCCCGAAACGGTTTCCACCGACTACGACACCTCCGACAAGCTCTACTTCGAGCCGCTCACGCTCGAAGACGTGATGGGCATTTACGAACGCGAAAACTGCGCAGGCGTCATCGTGCAATTCGGTGGTCAGACTCCGCTGAACCTCGCCATGCGCCTCAAAAAGGCCGGAGCAAACGTGGTCGGCACGAGCCCCGAAGACATTGACCTCGCCGAAGACCGCGACTTCTTCAAGCAGCTGGTCGACAAGGTCGGTATCAAGCAGGCCGCATCCGGCATCGCCCACAACGTGGAAGAAGCCTTGGCTATTGTCGACCGCATTGGCTACCCCGTGCTTGTGCGCCCGAGCTTCGTTCTCGGCGGCCGCGGCATGGTGATTGTCTACAAGGAAAAATACCTGCGCAAGTTCGTGGAAGAAGCCGCCGCTATTGGCGAAGGCAAGCCGATTCTTATCGACCGCTTCTTGGAAGACGCCACCGAACTCGACGTGGACTGCATCAGCGACGGCAAGCACACCGTGGTGGGCGCCATTATGGAACACGTGGAACCCGCAGGTATCCACTCCGGCGACTCCGCAAGCGTGATTCCGCCCATGACGCTTTCCAAGGAAATCCAGGACAAGGTTCGCCAATATGCGAAGGACTTTGCAAGGGAACTCCACGTGGTCGGCCTCATGAACATGCAGCTCGCCGTCAAGGATGGCGAACTCTACATGATCGAAGTGAACCCGCGCGCCTCCCGCACCGTGCCGTTCGTTTCCAAGTCCATCGGCGTTCCGCTCGCCAGCTACGCAAGCCGCTGCATGCTCGGCGAGACCCTCGAACAAATCGGCTTTACCGAAGAAGTCCACGTGCCTTACGTGAGCGTCAAGGAAGCCGTGTTTCCGTTCGTCAAGTTCCCGGGCGTGGACATCACGCTTTCTCCGGAAATGAAGTCTACCGGCGAAGTCATGAGCATCGATCGCGACCGCGGCCTTGCCTACCTCAAGAGCCAGCTCGCTGCAGGCAACAAGGTGCCGAGCGAAGGCAACATTTTCGTCTCGCTCAAGGACGAAGACAAGCAGAAGGCCGTTCCGCTCATCAAGCGCCTCGTAGACATGGGCTACCAGATTTACGCCACCCGCGGCACCTCTACGATGCTCTACAACGAAGGCATCAAGACCCGCGCCGTGTTCCGCATCTCCCGTGGCCGCCCGAACCTACTGGACCTCATTCACGACAAGGAAGTGCAGTGGATCGTGAACACCACCGAGAACGGCGCCGAAGCCATGGTCGATGAAATCCAGATGCGCTCCAAGGCGGTCGTCTCCGGCATTCCTATCACGACGACCATCGCCGCCCTCACCTCCACCGTCGAAGGCCTCATGGACAAGCACGACTTCGGAAGATTTGAAGTGTGCAGTTTACAGGAGTACCATAGGCACGTGAAGAAGTGATACAACATGTCATCCTGAGCGGAGAGGCATAAGCCTCGAAGTCGAAGGATCTAAAGCATTAAGCGCAGACTCAACACGAGCCTGCGTTTTTTGCTTTAACTAACCCTATATCTTGAATTGGGCTATTTCAAAATCATATGTTGCGTTTTGGCATTGCCACGTTTGACCATGTACACGCCGCGGCTTAAGCCTGCGTTTGTCATGGCGTTGCGGAGATCGCCGATATGTCCGGCTTGGAATTCACCGATGAACGCGCCGAGCGGGCTAAATACTTTATATGTACTTTGAAGGCTTTGGGGCGCAGCATGCGTCCCGAAGGCAATTGCATCGGTAGAGTCTGAAGGCGGTTCAACCTTTGGCTCCTGCCACAGAATGAATTCGACTGTCGTTGCGCTACGGGCCGGGATGCTGTAACTGCACTTTGTATCGTCGACTTTGACTTCGGTTCCTTCTTTGAGGTTGCTATTGTCGTCGGTGACGTAGGGTTTGAAACTTCCAATCTTTGTGTTTCCGAAATCAAAGTCCGCCTTGAATTCCTCGTTCTTGGAATTGAGAATGACGACTGCGATTTTCGTCTTGAGGGAGTCGCGGTAGGCGGTGACCTTTACGTTTGCTTCCGGATTCTTGGTGGCGTCGATTCTCCAGGAGCCGGGTCGCGCGAAGCGGCTGAAGTTCCCCATGACCCAGAGTCGCTTGGTAGGCTCCACATTGTCGGGGTTGCCTTGTCCTTGCGGCCAGAGGGCTCCGTTGCCGCAGCTGGCTTCGCTGCAGGAATAAATCCACCAAAAATGCCAGGCGTTCATGTTCGCAATAGTCAGGGCGTCATGGATTACACCTGCAACGCGGAGAGCACTTCCCATGCCCACGTCTTCCTTGTTACTTCCAAGATCATAGACTTCGGTTTCCCAGAATTCCTTGCCGGCTTCGTGGATTTCGGGGTAAGCAGCCGGATCTCCGCCGTATTCGTGCGTCCCGAAAATGTCCGTATATTTCAGGGCGGCGGGATTGTTGAAGAAGGCTTTTTTGTAATTGGGGAATCCGTACCAGTTGATGGCTTCGGTGCCAATGATTTTGATGCCCGTGGTATCGAGGGTGGGGCCAAGGTAGTCGCCGACCCAACGCGCCAATTCATCGGGTTCGTAGTGGTTGTCTCCGGTGCCGTCGGGCTCGTTTTGCGACGAAATTGCATATAGATTAACACCAGCCTTCCGCATGTCTTGCGTAAACTTCAAAATGGTGTTGGCCCAGTCCTGAGCGTGATTGAAATCCAGGTGCTTTTTGTCGCCGTCGTAATTTATGGTGTATCTGGATGTCCATGGGGCAGCCCAGACTTTGACGCCGTATTCACTCGCCTTTTTTGCGATACTCGTTTCAGATGTGGTGCCGTCCGGGGCAATGCGGATGCGGTGCAGCGTAAGCCCGGCGCCACTGGTGGAGTCCCAGAGGAAAGCGGCATTCTTGTCGGTGATGGAACCGGCCCATGCCGAGGCGGCCCCAAAGCCGCTGATGCGCTGGTATTCCTTGCCGATATCTACGTTAATCGTTGCCGCACTGGCGAGGGTGCCCAAAAACGCGACAAAACCTGCAAAAAAGGGAAATCTCTTAATTGAAAACGACATAAAGCCTCCCATACGAACTTTACTTACTATAAAATAAGTTGAAAAATTCGCTTAATATAAGGCTTTATTCGAATTCGTTTTGATAAATTGACAACAGAATGATGTATTTATCCGCTAGAACTTCTCGAAAAAATCCCATGTGGCTTGCGGCACCCAGGACTGCTGCTGGCCGGGGTCCTTGTGGTCCCAGATGTGGCCACCGCTCTGCGTGCACCAGCGAACGGGGAATCTTTCCTCGACGGTCGTGTAGTCGTAGCACTTGTGCGGGGCGTTGCGTTGGGCTTCTTCGGCGCGTTCGTTCTTCGCCTTGCCGCCTTCGGAGTTGAGCGTCAAGATGATGTCGCGCGCGTTCCTGCCCATTTCAGGGGTGCACATGCCGTCATCGAGGCCGAGCACGCCCATCCAGCCGATTCCCATATTCTTGCGCTGCGGGAGCCAGATGTTGCGTTCCGCGGTTTCGTAAACGGCCACTGCGCGAAGCACGTCCTGGTGGTTCCACGAAAGGCCATTGCTGAACATGGCGCCGTAGCTGAATCCCGTGGAAAACACTCGGCTCGAATCGATGCAGAAGTTTCCTTCGAGGTATGCGAGGAGTTCGTCAAACAGGAGGTAATCATCTTGCCCCCAGGGCAGCTGGTTTCCATTGCCTTCGGGCGCAACGAAAATTGCGGTTTCGTTCTTGTCAATCCATTTGAGGCCATGATAGCCTTCATCTTGCACGATACTTCCGGCTCCGCCCATGCACTGCATTCCGAAAATGAGTTTGTACGGTTTGTTCTTGTCGTAACTTTTCGGCATGTCAATACGCACGGTACGCACGCCCTTGCTCCACCTGAAATCAATGTAGGGCTTGTCGCCACGATACTTGTAATCAAGTTTCGTGTCCTTGCCACAACCACGAGTAGGGACCGGGTCGTTCTTGAGGCCCCATCCGTATTCGTACTGCGGTTGCGACGGAGCGGTTTTCTTGAGCGTAAGCGCAAGATTCGTGTCAAGATTGTCGAGCTTTACATTGAGGGTATCGAAACCGTCGGCAACAACGCGCAGATTGTCCGAATCGCCCACCTTGAGAAGCGCCTTTGCTCCAGACTTCGCGCCGAATGCCGTATTGAAACTTCCATCGGCGACAAACTGGAACGTTTGCGAAGCACTACCTACGCGGACGCGCGCGAAGTACTTGCCCTGCGCTTTAACGGAAGACTTCATGTCAACCGTACCCGCGCCGTAGAGAGTTTCATTCAGCAGGCGGTTTCCGAACACGTCGAAAATCTGCACCTGTACCGGAGAATTTTGCCCCTGCGAAAACGATAAAACGCCGTTGTTCACGGAGAGATATCCGACAGCAATCCTGCTCGCCAATGCCTGCGATTCCTCGTCCTGGTGAATCGTGAACGCGCCCGAGGCATCCGTTTTCGCATTGAGGCCTTTTTGAACAAGCAAAACATCTGCGCCACGGATAGCCTTGCCGCCATCGTCGCTCACCTTGCCTGTCAGGGTAAATGCATTTGCCGACATTGCAGACAACGCCATAAGAACGCCAACGGACACACCTGTCCATAGAGTATGATTCATAAAACCACTCCTTTTTGATTTTCTATTTCAGAAAATACTTTCAAAAAAATTGTTCCGCTCGCATGTAAACTTTTTTCCGTTGACATCGCTGTCCACAAAAAATTCCAAAGGTCATTTATTTCTAATTTCCGTTAAAAAAAGGATCAGATTTTATGAACGAAGCAGAAAACCGCCAAAAGGTCATTGTCCGAACAAGCATCATCGGCATTGCGGCAAACATCGTGCTGTCGGCATTCAAGGCGTTCGTCGGTTTTGCAACAAACTCCATCGCCGTGACGCTAGATGCTGTGAACAACCTTTCTGACGCTTTGTCCTCGGTCATTACGATTGTGGGCGCAAAACTTTCGAACAAGTTGCCCGACAAAAAACACCCGCTCGGTTACGGTCGAATCGAATACTTGAGCGCAATGGTAGTTGCGGCAATCGTGCTTTACGCCGGCGGTACCTCGGCGGTGGAATCGGTCACGAAGATTATCCACCCCGAAGCAGCGGACTACTCCACGGCTTCGTTGGTGATTATCGCCTCGGCAGTAGTGGTAAAACTCGTGCTCGGCAAATTCGTGAAACGCCAAGGCGAACGCGTAAACTCAGGCGCACTCGTGGCATCGGGTGCAGACGCCCTGTTCGACGCCATTCTCTCCCTTTCGGTGCTGGCTTCGGCCATCGTCTTCATTCTCACAGGCATTTCGCTTGAAGCCTACGTAGGCCTCGTGATTTCAGGATTCATCATCAAGTCGGGCATCGGCATGCTGATCGAAACCCTGGACGACATTCTGGGCAAGCGCGCCGATGGCGACCTGGTCAAGAAAATCAAGGCGCTACTCACCGAAGAACCGCAAGTCCGCGGCGCTTACGACGTCATTCTCAACAATTACGGTCCAGACAAGTTTCTCGGTTCCGTGCACTTGGAACTCCCCGACACCATGACCGTCGAAGAAGTCGACGTACTGACCCGCAGGGTACAGGCAAGCGTACTCAAAGAAACCGGCGTGATTCTCACGGGCGTAGGCGTGTATTCACACAACACCAAGAATGACGAAGCTGCCAAAATTCGCAGCAACGTGTTGAAGTTGGTAAAGGAGCACCCTTGGGCATTGCAACTCCACGGCTTTTACGTGAACCTTGAAGACCGCACCATGCGTTTTGATGTGGTCATGAATTTCGAGATCAAGCCGCAAGAGGGGCTGGACATACTCCACAAGGAAATCAGCGAAGCCTACCCCGACTTCGATTTGCATATTGCCGCCGACATTGACGCATCGTAGCGCCGACTGATTTGTTTCTTTAGTTTTTAAAACGGTTGCACACCTAGATCGGTGTCGCCGTTTTTTACTTTTGCAAGGATTTCAAGCCCCGTCAAATCTTGCATCATGCGGATGTTGTCGTCTTCCATTTCGAGGTTACCGCTAGAGCCGTAGCGATTCACGATGAGGCCGCGAACATCGAGGCCACAGCTGCGAGCGTATTCCACCGTGAGCACGCAGGCGTTAATGGAGCCGAGAGCCGCTGTCGTAACAATAAGCAGCGGAAGGCCTAACGTTTTCATGATATCGACGAGGAATACTTTCTGGTCATCGTAGCGGATGGGGCAAATGATTCCTCCGCTGCCTTCGGCGAAAACGAATTCATGACGAACACAGGCCGCTTCAAAATCGGCTTTGACTTTCGCGAGTTCTACTGGGTTGCCTTCTTTGCGGGCAGCGAGATGCGGAGAGACGGCTTCTTTATAGACATAGCTGACGAGCTGTTCTTGCGTATCGGGAAGATTTGCGATGCGTTTCACGTAATCGGCATCACCTGCAACCCATTTGCCGTCGCGGAGTTCTGCGCCGCTGAGGGCCGCCTTGTAGTAGCCCGCATCAATGCCGGAATCGCGCCATTTTTTAACGAGAAGGGCGGTAATGAAGGTCTTGCCGACATCGGTTCCGGTCGCTGTAACGAAATAACCTTTGGACATAAAAAATAAACAGTGGTTAGTGATTAGTGGTTAGGAATAGCGACGCTTCACAAGCAATCATTTATGATTTGAGCGATGGTTGTTGCGGCGGCATGAAGTTGTTCATGCGTATGTGTGGCCATCAAGCTTGCACGGAGGCGGGCTTGTCCCTTGGCGACTGTCGGGTAACGAATGGCAGGAATCAATATTCCCGCATCCTGGAGTTTTGCAGAAATTTCCAAAGCGCGGGCCTCGTCGCCAATGACAATCGGAACAATCGCCGAAGGAGACTGTTCCACGTTCACGCCTTCGCGTTGCAAGGCTTCGCAGAAAAATTTCACGTTATCGCGCAAGTTCTGCACGCGTTCAGGGTGTGCATCGATGTAACGCAAGTTATTGCAGGCGGCAGCGACAACAGCAGGGGCCATCGCCGTCGTGAAGATAAAGCTGCGGGCCTTGTTGCGCAAAAAATCAATCAGTTGTTGCTTGCCCGCCACGAAGCCGCCCTCGGCGGCGACGGCTTTGCTCAATGTGCCGACGGTTACATCGGCGTGAGCACAGCCGTAGTGTTCGGCAAGCCCGCGACCGGTCTTGCCGAGCACACCCGTGGCGTGCGCCTCGTCAATCATCAACAAAACGCCCTGCTCCCTAGCAATGCGCAAAAGTTCCGGCAAATTCGCAAGGTCGCCATCCATGCTGAAAACAGCATCCGTCACGATAAGGCCGCGGAAGGTCCGCGCATCTTGTTTTGCATCTTGTTCCGACTTGGCCTCTTTAATAACCCGCACCAAATCCGCCATATTGTTATGCTTGTAAACAAAGCATTTGGCTCGCGACAACCTGATTCCGTCAATAATGCTCGCGTGGTTCAATTCATCGCTAAAGACAAAGTCGTTCTTGCCGCACAAAGCCGAAATCGTACCGACATTCGCCATGTAGCCCGTATTGAAGGTGATAGCGGATTCTTCGCCCTTGAATTTTGCGATAAATTCTTCCAGTTCCTGATGCGGAGTCTTGTTACCCGTAGTAAGGCGGGCTCCCCCGCTCCCTGTACCCCACTCCAAAACTGCCTGGGCCATCGCCTGCTTGAGTTCGTCGACGTTCGCCAAGTCCAGGTAAGAATTGGAAGCCAGCAGGATCTGTTCCTGCGAAGCGCCATTGGACATGCGGATTTTTACGCACGACGATTCCGGCGTTTCCATCAAGCGCATCGAGCGGTAAGTATTGTTCGCACGCGCCGTTTCCAAAGCGTCTTTCGTAAATAAGTCTAAGATTCTTTCGTTCATGCTATTCTGCCCTAGATCCTTCGACTTCGAACCTTCGGTTCTCCGCTCAGGATGACAATCTAAGTTCTGTCAGCTATTTCTACGAGCACTTTCTTCTTCTGCAAATACTCAATGCACTCTTCGGCTTTGGCCTTGCGCGAATCAAACAGGAAAATGCGGCCTCCGTTTTCGTCGCCCATTTCCTTCATCTTCATGATGCGCACATAACCGAGTTCCTTGCTCGCGACATAGCCCGTCACGTAATTCGGGTCGTCGCTCACGCAAAATTCCGCCACCATTCCGGGAGCATTCGCCACCTTGGTTGCCAGCACAATCGCTTCGTTAAAATGATTCTTGCAGCCATCCACTTCGCTCGAATGCAGTGCATCCATATAAGTCGCACGCACGCCGCGTTCGTGGTCAGGTTCCAGGCGTTCGCCCGTCGCGATATCGTAGAGCATCGCCCCACGCATCGGGAAAGTTTCGTGCAACAGTTCTGGAAGCTTTTCACGAATGCCGGTCGCAGCGTCGCCAACCACCCCAAAAGCCTTCTCCAGCCCTTCCTGCCACGTTTCCACATCGATACGTGTCACCGGCAAGGCCTTCAAAACCTGGATATCGTTTTCGTGAACCTTCTCAATTTTCACATTGATAAAATCAGGGTCGCCCTTGGAATGCGTCATGGCCCGACGCACCATCGCCGTACAAACAGCCTCAACAGAATCCCGATTTACAATGCGTTCTGCGCCGGAAATATGCTGCTCGCGTTTCTGTTCGCCCTCGCCCACTTGCTGTGAGGCCCGCATTTTTAAACTATAATATTCCATAAAAATCTCAATGGATCCTATCGCTTCGCTCCAGGATGACAGGATGTCTACTTACTCATGAAATTCGTCTTCGCCTTCTACGACAGGCGCGGGTTCACATTCGCCAATCATCTTGATGGCTTCGCAGATGCGGTCGATTTCAGAATCGGTCGTAATGAACGGAGGCATCGTATACACGTAATTGCAGAAAGGCCTGAGCCACACGCCGGTTTCGCGAATCACGCGCAGAATGTCGTCTGCGGAAGGTTTCGCCTTCAGTTCCAAGACTCCGATAGCGCCGAGAACACGCACGTCCGCCGCATTTTCAAGCGAACGAAGCGGTTCCAGATTCTGCTTGAGGCGTTTTTCAATCCGTTTGACGCTCGAGGCATAATCGCGACTTTCGAACAGCGAAAGCGAAGCAATTCCTGCGGCACAAGCGAGCGGGTTCGCCATGTAAGTCGGGCCGTGCATAAATGCCGGAATTTTGCTATTCGTAATTGTTTCGGCAACCTTCTCGGACGCAACGCAGGCCGCCATCGTAATGCTTCCGCCCGTGAGCGCCTTGCCGATGCACATGATGTCCGGCTTTATCCCCACATGCATCATTGCAAAGCGCGGCCCCGTTCGATAAAAGCCCGAAGCGATTTCATCCAAAATAAGCAAGATACCGTAACGGTCGCAAAGTTCGCGGAGTGATTTCAGGTAACCCGCATTGTAAAGCCACATGCCGTTTCCGCCCTGGAATACGGGCTCACAAATTACGGCAGCGATTTCACCCTTATGTTCTTCGACGACGCGTTCCATTGAAGCGAAATCCGTCGGATTCCACGCCTCGTCATAGCGGCAGTTCGGACGTTCCGCAAAGTAATGGTGCGGCATGATTCCGCGGAAAAGCGTATGCATCCCGTCCGGGTCGCTAAGCGCCATCGCACCTGCGGTATCTCCGTGGTAGCCGCCCTTCAGGGCGACCAACTTGCAGCGCTCCGGATGTCCGAGGGAATATTGATACTGCACCGCCATCTTAGCGGCACATTCCACGGCAATGCTTCCCGAATCCGCAAAGAAAATCTTGTTCAAGCCTTCGGGCAAAAAATTCACCAGCTTTTCGCCAAGCTCAATCGCGGGCTCGTGCGTAAAACCGCCGAACATCACATGGCACATTTTTTCGCTTTGCTTCTGAATCGCCTCAACGATTTCAGGGGCGTTATGTCCGTGCGCCATGCACCACCAACTCGAAACGGCATCAATCAGTTTCAAGCCGCCTGCCGTTTCTATCATTGTTCCGTGAGCTGTTTTGGCAAGAAATCTTGCGGGAGTATTTTTCAGCGCCGCATACGGATGCCACAAATGCTCGCTATCAAAATCTAAAAGTCTTTTCATCCGCGCCCAAATATAGAAAAATACTATATCGCCATCGACGCGCAAACATAGGTAATGCGGTTTACTCCAGGTACACAACCTCACCCATTTGTGGCATGAGCACGGGCTTGCCCGATTCCTGGGCGGCACGTTTCGCATTTTCCAGCGGTTCCGTGTACGAATGCTTGCTCAGGCAGAACTTAGAATGGTGAACGGTCATGTAGCGATTCGCGCCCAGTTCCACCATTTCCTTGCCCAGGTATTCCGGCATAGTGTGGATAAGCGACCAATCCTTGTCGTACTGCCCGTTTTCAAGAATCGCCAAATCGATGTCGGTAAACTTCTTTCCGATTTTCTCGAAGTGCGGACCATAACCCGAATCACCGCCAATCCATATAGTGCGCTTAGGAGACTTGAAGGCGAATGATGCCCACAGGGTCTTGTTCTGGTGAAGATCGCGGCCCGAAAAATGCCTTGCCGGAGTCGCCGTCACGCTAAAGCCATCACCCAAGTCGGCAGATTCCCACCAGTCGAGTTCGGTAAGCTTTTCAACGGGATATTTCCAGTATTCAAAATGTTCGCCCACGCCGAGGCCAGTCACCACGTGCTTTACGCGAGGTTCCAGTTCCGTCACCACCCGGTAATCCAGGTGGTCCCAGTGGTCGTGCGAAATCACCAGGTAGTCAATATCCGGCATGTCGGCGGGCTTGTAGACGTCCGTTCCCTTGAACATCTTGTTCACGAAACTCACCGGCGAGCCCTGGTAAAAAACCGGGTCCACCAGCACCTTCTTTCCAGATAAATTAAGCAGGTACGAGGAATGTCCGAACCACACAATCCAATCGCGGTCCTGCGGTAGCGACTTCAGGTCGGTCTTGAGCACGTTCAATGCGGTATCGGGAACGGTCTGACTCTTGTCACCGAACAGGAAATCCTTCCACACGGCAAACACGCCCCTGTCGCCCGTCATGGTGACGGTTTCTACCTCGTTCACGAACTGCTTTCCGTCGTAATTCGGCGACTGCTTGATACGTTCAAGGCGCTTGCCCTGCGGGATGCGCCCGAAACTTGCCTGCGATAAGAACAACACGCCCACATCTCCCAAAATAAAAAGTACAGATAAGATAATCGCCGTAATCATGAGTTTCTTGTTCTTCGCAAAACGCAAGCGCATCGTTCCCATTCTAGCGGATAAAGTTCGTGAAAATTTTCTTTTCGGCAACAGGCTGCACAATGCCCGCCTTCTTGCCCGCTTCGATGCTCTTCAGGATCCACGCCATATTGCGGCCCAGTTCCTTCATCACCTGCACGCCTTCCTCGTCTTTCAGCACATCTTCGGGACTAGAACCGTGAACCATGTTCCAGTAGCGCGATGTCACCAGGGGCTGTTGCGCAAAGGTGGGGTACTTGTTCAGGGCGTCGAGCGTTGCGGTAGTGCCGGCACGGCGGGCAGAAGCAACGGTTGCTGCCGGCTTAAAGAGAAGTTCCGCTTCGGCAATGCCGTAAAGCCTGTCCAGGAACATCAGCATCTCGCCGCTTGGGGATGCATAATAGACCGGGGAGCCGTAAACGACAGCGTCGGCTGTTTTAAGGATTTCCTTGGCTTCGTGAACCACGGCGTCGGTTTCTCCCTTCAGCACGCGGCCACCCACAAAGAAGATTTCAGTCTCGATGCCAGCGGCCTCGAGTTCGCCGGCCACGAGGCTCAGCGCCGTATAAGTGCAACCCTTTTCACGACGACTTCCATTGAATAAAACGACCTTCATCATAAACTCCTTTGTCTTTTGCCTAAAATATACAAAGAAATTATGTTATATTTCTAGGAAAAGGCAGGTAAAAAATGTCCATTGGAATTCCAGAAATAATCCTGATTGTGGTCGTGGTGCTCCTTTTGTTCGGGGCAAAGCGCATTCCTGAACTTGCGCGTTCCCTGGGCAAGGCCCAGAACGAGTACAAGAAGGCGAAAGACGCCCTGAAGGAAGAAGCCGAAGACCTGCAGAAGACTGTGGAAAAAGCCGCCGAGGCTGAAGATAAGAAAGGCTGATGTCCTCGAAACAGGATCAAGAGGCTACGCTGATTTCGCATTTGGAAGCGCTCCGACGGGCGCTTTTGCGTTCTATTATCGCCCTTGCCATAGGCATCGTGCCCCTGTTCCTTGTTTCGCCCTACGTTCTGGACTGGTTCTGTAAGCAAATCGCCCTGCAGGGCGGCGTCACGCTCCATTACTTTTCCCCGATGGAAGTGTTCCTGCTGCAGCTCAAGATTTCTGCACTGCTGGACTGCGTGCTGTTTTCGCCCTACATCGCCTGGAACATGTGGCAGTTCGTGCTCCCTGCCCTGTACGATAACGAAAAGCGCTTCATCCGCTCCATCGTGGCCATGACCAGCGGGCTGTTTATCGCGGGCGTCGCCTTCTGCCTTGTCGTCTGCTTTCCGCTGATTGTGCAGTTCGGCATGAGCTTTGCAAGCACCACCCTGCAGCCCGTATTCGGAGTCTCTAACCTGGTAACACTCGCGCTATGGCTTTCGCTTGCGTTCGGATGTATGTTCCAGTTCCCGCTAGTGACCTACGCGCTTATCCGTGCGGGCATCGTGAATTACGAGACCGTCTGCAGCAAGCGCCCCTACGTGGTGGTGGCAATCCTGTTGTTCGCCGCACTCCTTACTCCACCCGACATAATAAGCCAACTACTTCTGGGCGCACCGACGTATCTGCTCTTTGAAGCAGGACTCTTGGCGGCCAGGCGCTTCCATGGGCGTTCCCCGGCTCATCGAGCCAAACCAATTACAAAAACGGATGTTACGAAAATTATCCAGCAGAAAAATAATTTTCCTACTAAATAGTTTTCGAAATTTAGCAATCTATTGGGCGTCCCCCGGCCCCTAACGCGGTGTCAACGAGGCCCCCCCCCCGTTTCCGAGGGAGCCTTTTGACGATATGTCCGTTTATTTCACGAAAACGGCGAGAAGTTTATGCGCTTCTTCACCTTCGGCAAAACGGATTTCACCTACGGTATGGTACTCGAATCCCGAGAACTGCTGCAGATGTAGTGCCGCAAATTCGCGGTCCTGCGAATAGCAGAGATTCAGGCGGAAGTTCCCGTTGTCGCCTGTTTTCGGATGACCATTTTTTTGAACGACCGCGTCCAAGGCGCTTGGAGAAGCCTCGATAATTTCCTTGACCTTTTGGCCCTCCGTGGGGCTGTAGTCCAGGCAAGTTCCCACAACGGGCGAATTCGTCTTAGTGTAGGTGACTTTGGTTTTGAAACCGAAAAACTTCTTTTCGGTCTTGATATAGGGTTTGTTGAAGACAGCTCTTGCCATCATCATTTTAGAAATGTTTTCCATGTTCTTTCTCTTTTTTTTAAATGAATGTAATCGCGCACCCCGGTTGGGGCCGCGGCAATTTACCTGTGACAGAGTGTTCGGAGAAAGAACTTGCTAACAGAGCATTCGCTCTAGCGTATAAACGTAATACTCTTTTGATTTCTGATAAACTAGCGGCAAAGGGAAGCCGCATTGGGCGCAAACAGTTGGCCGCGCGATCCTAGTCGGAAATGGAGTAGCCTGCTTGAACGTTACCGAACTGCGTCCGCCGTCCCCTTGAAGGCCGTTGCCGCGCGATGCACGCAAGGACACCTGCTGGCCCGATCTGCGTGTAAACTGCATGGCCTCGGCAGTCGATTCCCGCAACAGGAACAGCGGACTTTCGGCATGCACATTGTCGGCGGTGACCTTGCCATATTCCGAAGCCCGCCCTATTTCGGTGCCGTAATCGTAAACAAAAGAACCTTCGACAACGGCAGAAAGAATCGCGAACAACGCGACCGCAATCATCGAAGAAACATTTTGTTTAACGGACCTCATCGCTGAATAAGATAGAATTTTTTTTGCGGAATAACTATCTTTGTTCCATAATTTGAACCGCGCCCTGCTGCCACCGGGTAACAGGGAAACACGCATTCTTTATCGTTAGGTCTTTGAAGATAAAGATTCCTGGAGGTAAAGAAATGGAATGGTTTATGCTTGCCGTGGCGGGCGTTCTCGAAGTGGTTTGGGCCTGCGCCATGAAATACTCGGAGGGCTTTTCCAAAACAGTCCCTTCTGTCATCACGGTAATCGGTTTCCTTTTGAGCGCCGTATTCTTGTCGCTTGCCGTAAAGAAACTGCCGCTCGGCACCGCCTATGCGATATGGACAGGACTAGGCACGGTGGGAACGTTCGCCCTGGGCGTTTATCTATTTCAGGAGCATTTCTCTATCCCGAAAGCCATTTGCGTTTTGCTTATCTTATCCGGGATTGTCGGGTTGAAATTATTGCATTAAAAAGATGCACCGCGACAGCAAACAGCACGACGATGGCGATATAGTCCACGAAAAAGAGGGCGTAGCCGCGTTCCGCATCAAAGAAGAAAAACGGCTGCTGCAGGAACATGTATTTCCAAAGTCCGCGAATGGCGAAAGCGTAAATTCCGTAGCCCGCCACGAGAGCGGCAACCATACGAGTTGCGACAAGCGCCGCCTTTGACTTGAAAGCGCCCGCAAGTCCCAAGCGGTTTGCAATCAGGCTCAAATGCAGCCCGATATGGAGCGACATGAACACGTAATACCAGTGGCTTGCAAGCAGGTGTGCCGTGCGGGCGAAGTTTGCGCCCGATTCAATCCCGAGCCAGGCGAACACGTGGTTCGAAAGCATGATTCCGCTCACCATCAGGAAAATCGCGCACAAAAGGATTCCGCAATTCACGACCGCCTGCAAGATGCGGAATACGTTGTAGCGGCCCTTGAACAGCGAAAGGAAAAACCGCCTGTTCAGCGTGATGTGCACCGCCCACAGAACAAGCAGCACCACGCCCAGAATCTCGTGAACGGCAGTCGATTCAAAAAAATAATTGCCGCCCATCAGCACGAGCGTCGCGACCGTCATCGCGATATCAAGCATCATACGGATTTTGGCGGAAATAGGCATATCAAGGAATATACATTATTTCGTCTTCACGCCGTTTTTCTCAAGCCACTTGGCCACATCTTTTGAGAGACTCGAACCGCCGGAGTAATGCACCGAAAGGCCTTCGCCGATTTTTGCGTTGGGCGCAAGTTTCGCAATCGCAGTGATGCTCTGGCCAAAGCGCCCGCCGCCGTGGGAACAGAACGGCAGAATCCGCTTGCCCGCAAAGTCGTAACTTTCGAGCAAAGTCGCGATAGGCATCGGGATACTCGCCCACCAGTTGGGGTAACCGATGATAATCGTTTCGTAATCGGCCCACTTCTTTGCGTCGGGCTTTTTCTTGAGGGCAGGGCGCGCCTGTTTGTGCTGATCGTTCTGCGCCTGCCTCAAGACGGTGTTGTAGTCGTCGGAATAGGGTTTCACCAGTTCAAGTTCCACCATGTCGAAACCGGTCTGCTTCTTGATTTCGCGGGCGACCCCGCGGGTATTCCCGCTCCAGGAATAGAAAACAATCAGCGCGCGGGAAGTGCCTTTCGGGTTCGTCGCCGCTTGTGCTTTTTCACCCTTAAAGCCCGCCGTTTCCTGGGTCACAAATGTTCCCTTGACGCCTGCACCCGCATTCATGGCGAGCCTGAGCCCCACATTGTAACTCTTGCTGGACTGCTGCATGGCCCCGCGATAGGCGCTGCGGAGGTTCTTGCCGAAATCGTTCCAGCCGCCACCGCGATGTACGCGCCTTGTGCCCGAAGGCTTGCCCGCCGGATCGACCGCCACGCTTGCCGAGCCCGCAGAAACTCCGTAATCGCCGTAAAAGTCAAAGCACCATTCGCCCACGTTCCCGTAAATGTCATAAAGCCCGAAGGGATTGGGCTTGAATTTACCCACGGGAAGCGTGTTCCCGCGGTAAACGCCGGGGCGTGTTTCCAGAACCTCGTCGTTGAAATAGTTCTGCTCGATTTGATACGGATAATGCCCGTAAAAATTCACGTCGTCGGCACCGGGAGCCTTCTTTGTGTAGAATGGCGAGGTTGTGCCGCCTCGGGCCGCGTATTCCCATTCCGCTTCGGTGGGGAGCCTGTAGCCGTTCGCCTCGCGGTTCCAGCTGACCGCATCGCCTTCGATGGCGTAAACGGGAGTGCGTCCGTAGCGTTCGCTTAACTTGTTGCAAAAACGAACCGCTTCGAGCCACGTGATGTTTTCAACGGGCAAGTCGTCACCCCTGAAACTGGAGGGATTTTCGCCCGTCACTTCGCGGTAAAGCTTTTGCGTCACCTCGTATTTGCCCAGGTAAAAATCGGAGACTTTCACCTTGTGCAGCGTCTCGTCGTTGACACGCCAGTCCTCGTTTGCGGGGCTTCCCATGTCGAAGGTCCCGCCCTTGATAAGCACGAAGCCATCGGGCGCAGGTGCCGCCGCAAAAGTTCCTGCCGTCATAAGGCCAATAAATGCGCAAGCGAGAATTCTGTCAAACATTATTTCAACTTCCCGTAGTCTTCGTCGCTCACGGGCTCGAGCCATTCGTTGCTCGTTCCTTCGCCGGGAACTTCAATCGCCAAATGCTGGAACCAGGAATCCGGAGCCGCCCCGTGCCAATGCTTGACGCCAGCCGGAATGTTCACCACGTCGCCGGGCTTCAGTTCCACCGCCGGCTTGCCCCATTCCTGGTAGTAGCCGCGGCCCGCCGTCGCGATGAGAATCTGGCCACCGCCCTTCTTTGCATGATGGATATGCCAGTTGTTGCGGCATGCCGGTTCAAAAGTCACGTTTCCGACACCCACCTGTTCCTTGCTGATCATGTCGAGATAGCTCTTGCCCACGAAATACTTGGCGTAGGCGTCGTTCGGCTTGCCCACCGGGAACACACTCCAGTCCTTTCCCGGCATACTTTTTGCACCCGACGCGTTTACAGCACCAGCCGTCGCGTTTGCTGCCTCAGCCTCAGCCACCGCTTCCTTGAGCAGTCGCAACGCGTTCAGCGTGCGCGGGTAACCGCAATACGGCAGGCAGTTGAAAATCGCCTGTTCCACGTATTCGGCAGTGCGAATCTTCAGGTTCGCGCCGATATGCGCCTTGAGCTGCGGCTCCGTTCCCAGGTTCACGAGAATCGCCATCGTCAAGAGTTCGCGGGTATTCAGGTCGAGCCCCTTGCGGGTGTAGTAATCGCCAAAGCAGTTGCTCGCAAGGAAGTAGTTGATGGTCGGCATACCGCTCTTGCCGTTCTTCGCCATGTCGCGGAAACTCTGGCCGAACAGCGTTCCCTGCGTGTCGGCACCCGCCTCCAGGCGGGACTGTGCCGTCACCGTCCCACGATTTTCATTCACCTTCATGTTCTTCGCCTTGAACACGCTGCGGGCAATTTCCACCGCATCCACTGTCCGCGGGAACCCGGTGTAGGGGGCGCACTGGTAAATCGCCTCGAGAATCTCTTCGGAAGCAAGCCCCTGCGCAAGCGCCGTCGCCACTTCTTCTTGCAAAAGAGCGCCCGACTGCTGCGTCACAAGCGACACCAGGCGAATCAACTCTACCTCGCGCTTTTCCACAAGCGGGGTCGCCGCCGGAACCTCGTTCTGCGTGAAATTGTCCATCACGGCACGCAGTTCCTTGTCCTGCGAAAGTGCCTTCGCCTCGCCCTGCGGGCAGCAGTCACATGCGGCAAGCACCGCACCCATACCAAGCATCGTCATAATCGTCCCTAGTTTCATGGTTTGTTCCTTTTTTATCTACACCTTTAATATAAATAAATGCGCAAACCCCGCAAAATACCATTTTTTCATGCTCAGTATGCGCGAAACGCATAGTGAAAAATCGTTTCAACCATCATCCACCCCAAATACGTCTGTATGTCATAAGAGAAGCATAATGACCATCACTGAAAAAGGTTGACACTTCTTAGGTGATTTTACTGACCGGGTTGACAGTTTCTCTGACTTGGTTTACACCTTTTCCCCGGTATATCGATCCCGGTTGACAGTTCAACCGACTTGGTTGTCACTGCCGACTGGGCCTTCTCCATCCAAAGATATCTTTTTGCCTGCCTCGCGACGTTCGCGGGGCGTCTTCCAGCACCTTTTTTGCGGTCCCTCTTGACCGTGCGCTTCGTTAGGAGTCTGCATCCCGATGCTCATGTGGGGCCGTTCACCGTTGTAGAACGGGATTATTCTCTCGAGTTCGGCCTGGCACTCCTTGCGTGTTGCGAACTTCATCTTGTACAGCCATTCAGTTTTCAGGATGCCGTTTGCGCGTTCCGCGACGGCGTTCTCCAGCGGATCGCCGCTTTGTGTCATGCTGATGCCTATGTTGAGCTTCTTGAGCACTCCCACATATTCGTGGCTGCAGTATTGGCTGCCCCTGTCGGAGTGGTGTATCAGGGCGTGGGCGTGTTCGAGCGGGATCGTGCCCAGCGCCATGAGCAGCGCCTTTAGCGGATAGCGTGTTTCCAGCGTCGGGCCAAGCGCCCAGCCAACGATCTTGTGCGAGTAGGCGTCCGTCACCAGTGACAGGTAGCACACGCCCTCGTCGGTTTCCACGTAGGTGATGTCCGCGACCCATATCTGGTTCGGACGGTTCGGGACTACGCCTGCGATCAGGTTCGGGTACTTCCTGTAGTTGTGTTCCGAGTTCGTCGTCCTGTAGCGCCTGCGCCGCTTCAGTCGCACCATGAGGTCGTTTTCCCGGAGCAGCTCCACGAACGAGTCCCGGCCCATCATGTCCGGAGCCCCCATGCTGGCCGAGATGATCCTGTGCAGTTTCGCGCAGCCAAGTCCGGGGTTGTCCTTGCGGTAACGGCGTGCCGCGTCCAGGACCACGCACTCCATCGCGTCGCCCGCGAAGTCATTGTCGCTTCGCTTGTAGAACGCCTGCCTGCTATAACCAAACAGCCCGCAGAGGGCTTCCAGGGATGTGCCTGGGAGCCTCCTGCGTAGCAGGGCTACCGTTTGGTGCCAGATTTTTTTCTGATGGGTATGTTGAACTTGCTCTCGGCAAGCTCTATCATGGTGTCGAAGGCCTTCGCGCGCAGCGTCTCGGTATCCAGCGCCTTCTGCAGGCGACGGTTCTCGAGTTCAAGCTCGCGTATCCTTTCTTCGGGGTCCTTGGCCATGTCTTCAGCCTCGCTTGTCCCCAAAGATAGCGATTCTTCGCGCAGGTAGCGGTCCATCCAGTTGAATAGGACCTGCCTGCTACTTAGGTGGTGCTTCTCGACGATTTGTGCCGCAGTCATCTTTCCCGCCTGGTATTCGGCGACAACCGCCATTTTGTCTTCGTCGTCGAAGATGCGCTTTTCGCTGGTAACGCTAGTCCATCGGGGATATCCGAACTGGTCGTATTCCGCGACTCTCTTTATTACCTGTTTTGTCTTCATTGGCACTACTCCTGCTTTTTTGAGTAGTGTCAACTTTTTTCAGTATAAGACATAAAAAACGTATTTTTCAAAAAATCACTTGATTTTCTCCAGTTAATATATTATTTTTATAGTTATTGGAGGAAATCGTGATAAGAACCGTATCAGAAATTCTTTCAGACCTTGGTCAAAAATACAGGCAGCCCCAAATGAAGTTGCGTCAAATGACCCTGCGCGGCGAAATAACGCAAGTTATCCGCGGGCTGTACGAGACCGACAAGAACACCCCGGGCGAAGCCCTTGCAGGGGCGATTTACGGCCCATCGTATCTTTCCTTCGATTATGCCCTTTCAAGGCACGGGCTCATTCCCGAAGCCGTACATCTCTTTACTTCCGCATCGTTCAAGAAGAACAAGACCAAACTGTACAAGACGCCCTTCGGCGAGTTTTCGTATTCCGATGTCCCGCCCGACGTCTTTCCGCACGGAGTCAACATCGAAAACGCAGAAGACAGGCCCTACGCAATGGCCACCTGTGAAAAGGCCCTTTGCGACAAGCTCTACAAGGAGCACCCGATTGCAGGCAAGCGCGCCATGGAAACGTTCCTGTTCGAAAACTTGCGCATCGAAGTCGGTGATTTACGGAACCTAGATTTCGACTTCATCGAAAAGGTCGCCCCCTTGTACAGAAAGAAGAATCTACAAATTCTATCCAAGATGAGGTAGGCATGGCTCACGTACTTGATTCAATGCTTGCGAAATATAATTGCAAAAACGTTTCGGACTACAGAAACGCCCTCAAGGAAATTTCGCAGGAAGTCGCCCTGTGCGGACTTTCACGTGGAGGGTTCTTCGACAAGGCCGCCTTCTATGGCGGCACAGCGCTCCGCATATTCTATGGGCTGGACCGTTTTTCGGAGGACCTGGACTTTTCGTTGATCAAGCCAGACGAAGGTTTCGAGCTTTCACGTTATTTTGGCGTGCTTGAAGAAGAGCTCTACTCTGTCGGCCTGGAGATGTCTGTCGAAGCGAAAAGCAAGCCGCACGGATCTCCGGTGCAGTCGGCCTTTCTCAAGGGCAACACGCTCAAGCACTTGCTTAAAATTGTTCCCGCAAAGCACTCCCCCTTGCCCGTTCCCGGGAACGAAATCCTGAAAATCAAATTCGAGGTGGACACGAATCCACCAGAGTCAGCCACCTACGAAAGCAAGTATCGGCTGCTGCCATCGCCGTTCATGGTCCGACTCTACGACAAGCCCTCGCTTTTTGCGGGCAAACTCCACGCGTTACTTTGTCGCGGATGGAAAAGCAGGGTCAAGGGTCGCGATTTCTACGACTTTGTATGGTATATCTCGCAGAACACGGGCGTAAACTTGCCGCACCTGCAAAAGAGAATGGAACAGACTGGGCACTGGAAAAGTGCGGACACCTTGACTTTTGATGGACTCAAGGATCTACTAAAGGAACGTTTCCACTCCGTCGATTTCGAGGAGGCGAAAAGGGATGTCCGGCCGTTCATTGCCGACAGCGACAAACTGAATCTCTGGAGCGAGAACTTTTTCTGCGCCATCACCGAAGAGTGGAAACAATAAGCCAGTTCCGCCCATAAGGCGCTAGCCGATTACTTCACCCACTTGTCGACTTCTTTCTGGGCCTTGTCGCGTTCGTTCTGGGCCACGTGTCCGTAGATGGCAAGGCCGGGAGTCACGTTCGCACCGGTCACCTTCTTGAGGCGCGCAACACCCGAGAGGCCGCTGCCTTCGTGGGTCACGAACGGGTGAATCGTCTTGCCCTTCAGGTTATACTTCTCGAAGAAGGTGAACATGGGCATGGGCATTTCGCCCCACCACACCGGGTAGCCGACGTAAATTTCGTCGAATTCTTCGGGGTTCACGTTCACCGGCTTGATGGCCGGGCGTGCGTCCTGCGCAAGTTCCTTTTTGGCCACGTTGATGCAGTCGTCGTAGCCCTTGGGGTATTCCTTCGCGGGTTCCACGTGCAAAAGCGTGCCGCCCGTCTTTTTCGCAATCATCTCGGCAATGATTTCAGTATTGCCCTTGGAAATGTTCCCGACGGAATAGTTTTCATCGGCACGGGAATAGTAAACGACGAGGATTTTCTTTTCTGCTGCCATAGAGACTCCTAGAAGAAGTGATAAAAGAATCAAGGTGATTTTTTTCATGGAATCCGCCTTTTCTGTTAAAAATTTCTTGAACCGGTTGCCTTTAATATAAATAATTTCAGGACGGCCGCGTAATGCGTAATTTTTATGATCACTATGCGTGTAGTGCATAGTGAACAAACGGTCGGCGGCAATGAAGGTCTTTAGTCGCCGGGGTTCCAGTCCTTGAAATGCTGGATTTCGGCAAGGGTCGAGGTAAAGAAGCGCTTTTCCTTGTCGAGGCCGCGAATCTTTTTCATGTCGTCTTCGGAAAGCTTGAAGTTATAGACCTCGATGTTTTCCTTGATGTAATCCGGGTTGCGGGCCCCCGGAATCGTAGAGAAGCCTTCCTGCACATGCCAGCGTAGGATAATCTGCGCGGGCGACTTCTTGTACTTTGCCGCCAGTGGGTGCAAGACGGCCGCAAAATCCCGCTCCAGCAAATGATTGACCTTGCCGCAACCCTCATGGAAGGCGGCATCAAGGCTTTCGCGAACCGGGAGTAAAAAAGAAAAAGGCGAGCAATCCAATTACAAAAACGGGCATCACGAAAATTATTCAGCAGAAAAATAATTTTCCTACTAAATAATTTTAAGGACATCTTCCGGCAAAAAGACAATTCCATCCGTCTTGTCGCGAGGTCTTTCTTTCAAAAAAAGAACCGGGACGATTTTTCTATACTTGTAGACGAACGACAATTTCTGGACCTGCTCATTCAGATGAGCAAACAGGCGCCCTGCATTTTCGCTATTCGTCCATTTGCATTCCCCGACAAGTAGCGTTTTCTTGTCCATGCTTTCGGCAACGACATCGATTTCGATCCGTTCTGACTTGCCGACATTGCCCCACCACCTGGAAGCCACATTGAACATTTCGTCACCGACAACCTGCCCGCTAACAGCCTGCCGGCAAAGGCGTTCCCAGCAAAAACCTTCAAATTCAGGGAAATGCTGTTTTACGATTTCTTCCACGTAATCAACACGCCCCAGTTCCAACAGCGAACGATACGGGCTGATAAACCGGTAATAGAAATTAATGAACGGGTCGGACAAGTGGTAAATGCCGTGCTTGCTATTTTTAGGATTTTCACCGAAAGGGATTTCCCGGTCCACAAGCTGCATGGTCACGAGCCTTTTTAAAGGGGCGCTCAAAGTCGCCGCATTCTTTTCGGCACGCGCCGCAATCTCCGAAATTCGGTTCGCGCCGTTCCCGATGATTCCTAGAAGTGTGGACGCCTGCACCAGGTCGCGCATGTCGTCGCGCAAAATATGCACAGGCTCGTCGTGAAGGACGCCCAAGGGAGAGAGGGCCAATTCCCTCAGGGCCGACATGAAACTCCGATACCGTTCACGCAATTCCCAATATCGGGGCACTCCGCCCCAAACGGCATATTCAGAAACGGCCTCCTTTGCCGAAATTTTCAACGCAGAAGGCAAGTAAGAAACCGGAATAGGCTTCAACCGGAGAATTTCATGGGCACGCCCATACAATGGCGATTTTTCGTCGAGGGCGACATTGAACATCATCTGTTGCGACGAGCCACAAATCACCAAGTTGAAGTTCAAGGACTTTTCGTCCAGCAGCTTTTGCAGCGTAGAGGGCAACATCTCGCACGACTTCACAAGATACGGGAACTCGTCCAGGCAGAGCGTAGAACCCTTCGCGCACCTGTAGTTGAAGGCCCTAAAAAGCGACTCCCAGTCGGGATAAGCAACGGAATCGAAACCCTCATACCGGACTGCAATCGCCATGGCCAGGAAACGGCGCTGGGCGGATTCTTCCGAACGGTCCGCCATAAAATAGATATCGTTTTCCTTCAAGACGCGCTTTAACAAGGTGGACTTGCCCAACCTGCGACGGCCATAGACAACGACAAAAGACGCCCCCTTCCGGGAGAGTTCCGCCTTCAGCCTTTTCGATTCTTCTTCACGATCTAGGAATTCCATACCCCTAATATAACAAATTATTTAGCAGAAAAATAATTTTCCTACTAAATAATTTTTGAAATTTAGCCATTTATTGAGCGTTTCCCGGCCTGGTCCTTGAGCCAACGAAGGTGAGCGAGGGGGAGGCTTCCCCCGCCCATGCCTTCAAAGCATATCTTTTATGCAAAATAAGTATTTTGATTTGTTGCGGGATTTGGTTATTTTTAGGGCATGAGGTGGTTCAGTTTCTTGTTCGTTTTCCTGTTCATGGCGTGTTCGAGCGATGCAGCGTCGCAGGCGGTGCCGAAGGTTTCGGACAAAGGAGGTTCAATCGTGCAGAATAGCAAAGGGGCAGCCCCAACGGTCAAGTTGAATTCGGGTTTCGACATGCCGGTTCTCGGGCTTGGCACCTGGACTTTGCGCGGCAAGGTGGCTGAAGACGCTGTCTATGTCGCCATCAAGAACGGGTATCGATTGATTGACACGGCAAAATATTACGACAACGAAGAAGCCGTGGGTAGGGGAATCCGCCGAGCAATTGACGACGGGCTTGTGAAGCGCGAAGATTTGTTCGTGACGTCGAAACTGGTGCCGTGGAGCAACTCCTTAGACGAAGACATCGACGACTCTCTTGAAAAGCTGGGGCTCAAATATATCGACTTGATGCTGTTGCACCAGCACGGGAGCGACGCCGAGGACAAGGCGGTTTACAAGGCTATGGAACGCGCAGTGAAGGCGATGAAGATCCGTTCCATCGGCATTTCGAATTACTACACCGAAAAGACGGCGAAGCGCTTTTTTGCCGATTTCGAAATCAAGCCTGCCGTGGTGCAAAATGAGAACCACGTGTTTTACCAGAACACGAAATTCAAGGAATACGCAAAACGCTATGGCGCTGTGGTGGAATCTTATTACCCGCTGGGCGGGCGCGGCCACACCGAAGACGTCTTGGGGAACAAGGTTGTCGCAAAGATAGCGAAGGCTCACGGGAAATCGGCCGCACAGGTGGTGTTGCGCTGGCATGTGCAATCGGGCTACATTGCCATTCCGGGCTCCAAGAACCCTGACCACATCGCAGAAAACATATCGATTTTCGACTTCGAGTTGACAGACGACGAAATGAAGCAAATCGCCACCCTCGATACGGGCCACCGCTACGAAAACTGGTGAAAATCTTCCCACTATTCACTTGGCGCATAGCGGATTTATTATATTCTCCCCCAAAAGGGGCTTTTTATGTTTGTCGAGACTTACATCTTGCGATTGCTGGCCGGGTTCCTGGAATACGGGACGCTTTCTGCCGTTGCGGACAAGCTCTACACTTCGCAGCCGGCGGTGAGCCGCGCGTTCAAGAAGCTGGAAGACGAAATCGGCGCTCCACTTTTCGAGCGCAAAAAGAACCGCATTGAGATGAACGAGAAGGGACGCACGGTCGCCGAATACGCTAAGCGCATCATGGACTTGCAAAGCGAGATGATGGAAAAGGTGAGCCCGCAGGGAGCGGGTACGCGCACGTTCTCTATCGCGTCGGTGGCGATCCTCCCCGCCATGCGGATGGTGCAGGAACTGCAAGAAAAGCACCCGGGGGCACAGGTCACCTACAAGATTATCGACAACGAGGCGGGCGTTCTGAAGGCGCTGAACGAGGGTTCGGCGGATATCGGCATCACGCTCAAGGCCCCGCGCGCAAAGAAATACCGCGCCGAAAAGTATATGCAGGAGCGGCTCTCGATTGCGCTCCCGAAAAAACACCCGCTGGCCAAGCGCAAGTCCATCCGGCTCCGGGAACTCAAGGGAGAAACAATCATCCAGCGCAGCAACGTTGGTTTCTGGGAGCAGGTCAAGCGCAAGAAGATTCCCGACGCCACCTTCATCAAACACGACAGCGTGAAGGGCATTTCAAAGCTCATTGAGCAGTCTTCGCTGTTGACCTTCGTTTCGGACCACCAGTTCGATTACGAAATTCCCAAGGACCGCAAGATTGTGCCGCTCGCCGACCGCGAAATGAACGTGGAATTTTTCAAGGTGACGCTGGCGTCAACTCCCTAGCAGGTGGAAATTCAGGTACCACGAAAAGGCATGGATGCGCCTGGACATGGGTTCTGCATATTCCGAGGAATAGGCAGCCATTTTCACGTAGGTATCAAGCCTGTGGCCCAGATCCAACCAGGAGAACAGCCTGTATTCCACCGCGGTATTGTTGAGGAGCAAGAAATCCCAGCCCGAAACGCCATATTCCGCAGTCGTTCCCTCGATGGTCTTCATGGCATCTATCGTCGTCTTGTTGTAGATTCTCCACCTCTTGTATAGGGTTTCTATCATCAGGCTGTATTTCACGCCGGAATTGTACTGGTAGCTATCCATGTCGGGCTTGTAATCCGGGTGAAATTCTTGGATAATGTCATCGTAGCCCATGTCGGCAGAGCCAAGCATAATCCAGTAAACCTGGTTCATGACACGGAACCGCAAGTTGGGAGTCAGCCAAAGGGCTATGTCCATGGCCCCGCCAAGCGAAAGCGTGCTTACCGTAGCAAGGTCCCCGTAAAAAGTATCGTAATCCAGATTCACCGAAAAATCAAGCCAATGGCCTCGCCCGTGGATACCTCTGTTCACAAGTTTCCCCATGATATCCATCTGCAACACATCCCCTTCAAGTCCGCCTTCGCCGAAGAAGTTTAAAGTGAAGTAATCGAACGGCCGCCTTACCCTCATGTAGGGCCGACCATACTCAAGGGAAACCGCCATCATTCCGTGACGGTCGTTCCATTCGGCATCCAGCTCGTCGGCATCTTCGCCACCGAACCGATAGTCAGAACCGAACCTGGAGCCAATACCCGTGGCAACCGTCAACTCGATTGGTGTCCAGCCCGTGTAAAAATCCCTGTTGCCGAACACCCTGCGCTGGGCATATCCGGCGGGTTCCAGGGCGAAAGCGAGCAGATGCCTGTACCAGGGCACCTTGGAACCGTTGTACGATGCGCGGGAAAGCCTGTAGAGGACTTCGCCAAACATGGAGCCAGCTACTGTCGTAGAAATTAAGTCATTCGGCGCCGGGTATTCCGTTTCGCAGAACATTTCCCAGGTGGAGCTCCCAAGGGCGGCAAACGCCATGCTTCCGTAAAAGCCGTAGCCACCGGCACGGGCCGTGGCGTAGTACATGGAGCCCTGATACGGGTGTCCGTAAAAGTTGATGGCCCAATGGTTATGGTCCCATTCCCAGCCTTCGCGGAAGTTCCGCTTCCAATAGCTGGGGCCCGTATGTGCGTAACTCTTGTCCAAGACCCAGTAATCCCAAGCCCAAACAAAGGCGTTGAGCCCGAGCACTTCGGTCCCGACGATAAGCGGATTCACGTGGGTGCCAAACAGGCTGTCTTTGGGAATAATGGTCGTGTCGGGAGCATTTTCTTTGGGAACCAGGGTGTCACCCATACTCCTGCGGAAATTGAACAGATCCCGCGCTTCCTGCACGCTGAAAACAGCGTCCTTATCTAGAATCTTTATTCGGAGGCTGTCCGGAAGTTGTGTAAATTCTTTGTCCAAATTTTGTGCATACGCGGTAACGCAAAAAGATATGACAAGAATAACAAACGCTTTTAGAACTTTCAGGAACTTCACGGCACAATTTTAAGAATTATCACGTCGTTTAAAAAGGGCATATTCGCAACTTTCTGACGGAGCGACAAATTCTGCAGATTAAACATACATGCACATCTTGATTATTCAAGTCACCAAAGTACGACAATAAAACACACTTTTAATTGCGGAAATTACAAAAAAGCTAGATCGGTCAACTATGGGTTACGGGTGCAGAACGTCTTCCAGCCATTCTTCGATTTCCTCGCGGCTGGTGCCGATGGCGAAGCGCTCGCTTTCGAGCCAGGAGCAAAGTCGAAAACAACGCGAGCGATTTCATCGGGCTATTTCCTGATGAACTTTTCGTCGGTCTTGGGCATGGTGTTGTCGGGCGTGTAGCGCTCGACCGTCATTTTCAAGTCGTACTTGTCGCGGAGTTTTGCAATCGTCTTCATCATGGGTGAAGCGTGGTGCGCGTCGATGGCCGTCTGGCTTTCCCACGCATCAATCAGCAAGATGGTCTCGGGATCGTCCAGCGACTGGAAATATTCGTAGCGGACGTTTCCCTTCTCGGCGCGGATTTTCGCCACCGTCCCGCTAGAGACCATCTCTTCGGCGAACTTCTTTGCCGCCCCGTTCTTACCCGTATAGCGCAGGTTTACCGTAATGTTGCTCATGGCACTCTCCGCAAACACGCTCGCAGCGAGCGCAAGGATTGAAAAAATTGTTAAAAACTTGAGCTTCATTTTGTCACTCCGAAGTGTTTCATATGTAATATAAATATTTTCGGAGTATGCGCAAAATGCTTATTTTTCATGCTCAGTATGCGCAGGACGCATAGTGGAAGCAAGCGCTTTTCAATATAAGCAATCCGCAGTAAGCTTAACGGGAATTGATTCTGAATATTGGTTCTTTTTCAAGGGACATGCCGTAATGAGCGTTTTGAATATTCCCTTGCGGGTTCCGGTTTCGCTCACGAACGCTGCAAAACGGCGTTCCATCTTGTTGAATTCCGATTCGGTAAGGATGTAATCCGTTTCGGAGTATTTCAATTCGCAAAGGTTTATCATTCCGTCGGCCCGGTCGATAATCAGGTCAATCTGGGCAGGTGTTTTCTTGTCTTTGCTGCGCCAAGAATACTGCTGTGTCGAAATCGCATCAATCCTGAGAGCTTCTTTAATTTGTTGAGTATGGAGCAGGCAGACTTTTTCGAAAGCGAGCCCAAGCCAAGTATTCACGACGGGGGTATTGATGTGGTTCTCCCAAAAGCGGGTGTCACCCTTGGCTTTGCTGTTGAAGTATAGGTGGAATAAGGTAAACGGATCGACCAGCTGATAAATGCCGCTGTTTTCCTTGACGACCTTCTTTTCGCGCACCATGTATTTTCGGATAAATCCGCATTCGATGAGATTTTGAATCTGCTCGGAGAGGGTTCCGCCTTTTTCAGCCTTCATTGACGCGATGATTTCCTTGCGGGTCATGCCCTGTTTTTTTTGAGCGAGTGTTTCCACAATACGCATGTATGGTTCTGCCGCATTGAAAAGAGTCTTGAAAAGTCGCTTGTATTCGCGCCGCATTTCCCCGTTTTCGGAGAAGTAAAGTCGGTCTATGTTTTGGGCAAGGCTTTCGCTTTCGTCGAAGAGGCTGAGGTAGTAGGCAACACCGCCTGTGAACATGTACGACTGCAAGACCATTTGCCTGGACCAGGTGAAGTTTTTTGAGAGTAGATATTCCTCGGTTTCCTTGAGCGTAAAAGGCAGAAGCTTTATCTCGTGTGTAATCCTGTTGTGCAGCCCTCCTCTGCTGTCGATGAGGTTCTTTATCATCCAGGATGTTGCGGAACCACATACGATGAGTTTAAAGTTGTCTTGGGTCGAAGCCCAGCTATTCCAAAAATGCCCAAGGGCTTTTGTAAAACCAGAACCTTGTGTATCGAGGCTTGGAATTTCGTCAATGAAAACGATACAGGGGTTGCCGTTAGAAATTCTGTCCGAAAGGGCTTTGCGCAGTTGAGAAAACGCTTCCATCCAATTTTTAGGACGTTCATTGCTCTTGTAACCGAAGATGTCCATGGCGTCAAGGAACGCGTCTATTTGGTCGTCCTTTTTACCTTCCAGGACTCCGGTCATTGAAAAAGCGAATTGGCTTTTGAAGGTCTGGTTGACGAGGAAGGTTTTCCCTACGCGGCGCCTACCGTATAAAGCGATGAATTCTGCATTTTTAGAGGCGATATATCGCTCTAGCAGTTCGATTTCAGAATTTCTTCCAATTATACTCATGATCTTAAATTTATAACATTTTTCGCCAAAAGTCAATAAAAATTTAAGTTTTGGCGAGATTTTGTCTTTATTTTCGCCATAACTCGCTCAAACGATGAGTTTTGGCGAAAGAAAAGTAAATTTCATCGTTACACAAGGTTGTGAACCAGACATTAGGCTTATATTCTCACGCTGAGCACGGCGCCTTTGGTATCGTCGTAAAATAGCGGGGCGATGGTGACCTTGGGCAGGGCCTGCTTTTCGCCGGCTTTTTCCTTGTAGAACACGCTGCCGATGTACCAGCCGATGGATGCTCCCATCAGGGTTCCCGCGACGGCGTCGGAGAACCAGTGGGCTTCGCCTTTTGCACCGAGCACCATGCTTGTCGCGATATAGCCCGCATACAGGGCGCAGCCTGCCACGACAAGGGGCTTATCGCGGTTGTAGCTTGCGATGCTCATGACCATGGCAGCGTTGGTCATGGAATGTCCCGAGGGCCAGCCGTAAAAAACGCCGCGCCTAAAAAATCCCCATTTGAAATCGCGGGAACGCTCGCCGCTGTTGAGTTCTGCGTCGGGGTGCTCGCGTGCCGAAATCGCCTTGAGGATGTTGTTGTAGAGGAACGCTACGGCGGTGGCCTGCACGGCGACGGCACCGGTGTTGTTCAGCGCGCGGTTGTCGCTGATAAAGTACATGTAGCCCGGAATAAGAATCGGGAAGAACGTCCCCATCATCATGCCGGGAGTGAACGCAATGCCATACGTGAGCTGGTCCTGACGGGCCGCAAAACGGGCAACCATCAAGTCGTTATTTTCCATCGAGAACTTGTACGTAAGCGCTCCGCCGAGCATGTGGAACCCGAGCGGCCAGCCGAACGCACTCAGCAACATGTTGTGTCCCAGGTGATCGAACGGGGAAAGCTTTGGCGCGGTATCAGCACCCACTAAAGCCGCTACGGAATCTGCTTCGACAGCAGCGGAACCCGTGGCACAGGCAAAAGCCAAAACCACCATCCAACGAAGCGCTATTTTGTCTAGACGAAAAATCAAGATTTGACCTCGTTTATTATTTCGAGAGCGCCTTCACCCAATCGCGGACAACGGCTTCGGAATCCTTGACCTTGCTTCCGCGCACAGAAAGGGCGGTATTCTTGTCGAATGCAGCACCCTTCGCCTGCATCAACTTTTCGAGCGTAGGTAGGCTCCCGGCACCGTCGGACGACCCTTCGTGAGAGAAAAACGCGTAGACGTTTTTACCTTGCAGGTTAGCCTGCTTCAGGAAAGTCATCACGGGCATCGGCACGTCGTACCACCAGACCGGAAAGCCGACAAACACGGTCTTGTAACGTTCCATTTCTTTGTCGCTCAGGGAGAGGTTTATCTCGGGATAAATATTTCCGTCCTTTTCCTTTTTGGCGACATCGACTGTTTCGTTGTAGCTAACAGGGTATTCTTCCTTGCGCAAGATGCGGGCGTAATCGGCTCCGACTTCGTCGGCAATCCAGTGCGCCATGCTCCGCAAGTGCCCAGACCAGGTGAAATACACCACCAGCACATCGCCTTTTTTCGAGAAATCCGCATCGGCATTCTGGTCGGTCCTGTTGCGTTCGGCGCAGCCTGCCAAGGAGAGCAGGGCAAGCGCGAACGTTAAGACAAGAGTGTAAATTCTAGCGAGTTTTTTCATGGAGTGTTCCTTTTTGGGCTACCTTTCTTAAATATAAATTAGATAAAAAAAATACCGATTCGCAATAGTAAAAATACGGCCGGGATTAACGGTTTTACGGTTCGGAAATTTTTATATTGTCGACAAGGAAAAATTCCCCTACGACCGTGGCGACATCTCCTTTGAAATGAAATTATTCGACTGAGCGCACGTTTTTTACCTTTAATAGTCATGAAAAGTCCATTTTTGGTAGATTTATAGAAGTAAAATCGCCAAAACTAATTCAAAACGATGATTCACTTGGTTCGCCGACATTAACACAAACTAAATAATCAGGAACTTATAGAAAGATTGTAACCGATCCCAAGAACGATGATTGCCGCTGTAACCGTTCCGAAAAAGACGAATATCAGCTTAAGTGTCATGACCTTTTTCAAAAGCATGGCTTCGGGGAGCGAGAGTCCCACAACGGCCATCATAAAGGCAAGTGCCGTTCCAAGAGCGACACCCTTTTGAACAAGAACCTCGACAATGGGAATAACTCCAGCTGCATTTGCGTACATGGGAACGGCAAGAATTACCGCCAAGGGAACGGCAAACCATTTGTCTTTTAACAGGTATTCTTCAAAAAATCCCGAGGGAACATAACCGTGCATTAATGCGCCGATTGCAATGCCTGCAAGCACATAGGGCAAAACCGAACGCGTTACACCAAGGGCATCCCTTGCTACTTGGGGTATTTTCTGCAGTACTTGAACGCCCCTTTGCTTAAGGCTACATGGCATTGCATCGTTGTTGACGGATTCGTTTGTCCGCTGCAAATTTTTCACCCAATCGCTTAGAAATCTTTCCAGCTTGAACCGTTCCAGGAACATCCCTAAAAATGTTCCAAGAAACACGCCGGAACCTACATAAATCACAGTCACTTTCAATCCGAATGTTCCCGCAAGCATAGCAATAGCAACCTCGTTTACAAGTGGCGATGTTATAAGAAAACTGAACGTGACGCCAAGGGGGATGCCGCCCCTGACAAAACCGATGAACAGGGGAATACTGGAACATGAGCAGAAAGGGGTAACCGCTCCGAAGATTGCGGCGAGGAAATATTGGATTCCGTACAAACGATGCGACGACAAAAAATTGCGAATCGCCTCAATCGGGAAAAATGTATTCAGCAGCCCCATCAGGAAACTAATAAAAAGCAATATCAGGATAATTTTGAGGCTGTCGTAAACGAAGAAATTTATCGTCGAGCCCAAAGGAGACGAGCCATCCAATCCAATGATGTTGTAAACAAGATTATCGGTGAATGATTGTATCATAGAAAGCCCTTACTGCCGTGTCTATTTCATCCCTTACACGACGAAATTCCTGCAGAATTTCGGTTTCAGTCCCTCTGAACGCGTCAGGATCATCAAAGCCAAGATGAATTCTGTTCTTAACACCCCCCAAAAAAATCGGACAACTTTCTTTCGCCTTGTCGCAGACGGTGACAACGTAGTCCCACGATGTATCAAGGTACTGCGATACATTTTTGGGCTTATTAAGGGAAATGTCAACCCCTCGTTCCTTCATCACTTCGATTGCAGCCGGATGCACGTTCTTTGCCGGAAACGTTCCTGCAGAACATACGGTCAACGACGAATCCAGAGCCTTGAGAAATCCTTCGGCCATTTGACTACGGCACCTGTTGCCTGTACAAAGAAAGAGTATCTTCACATTTCACCTTTGATAAGTTCTTTTATTTTATCTTCGCTAATTTTACCTGTGGACACAAGCCGTTCATCGACAACAAGCGCGGGTAAAGTCATGACATTGTACGGAAGCATTTGGACAACATCGTCAATGCGGGAAACTGAAGCTTCTATGCCCGATTCCTTAACGATTTTTTCAACTGTTGCAGCAAAGGCGATATTGCAGCCACACTGACTCATGAGTATTTTTATGTTTTTCATTTTATCCTCTTTTTGTTTGTAGTTCGTAGAATAACGAACATATATGGCAAATTTTTTTAGCAATCGCATTTCCTATTGCAAAAATCTTTATTGAAGAAATCACTGAACAATGCCTGAGCCTTTTTCCAGTTCTTTTTGTTTATGCAGTACTTGACCTTGGGCGTTTCAATTTCACCCTGAATCAAACCGGCCTCTTTTAGTTCCTTTAAATGCTGGCTAACCGTGGCCTTCGCAATGGGCAATTCTTCGTGGATATCGCCAAAATAACAGGTATTGCGCTTGGCCAAGAACTGCATGATACTTACGCGTGCGGGATGCGCCAAAGCCTTGGCATACCTCGCCAAGGTCTCTGTTTCTTCACAGTATTTGCTCTTTTGGGCCATTTCATTCCTGTTTGTTGTTCGTAAATATACAAACATTATTTTTGAAAAGCAAGGGAATTATTGTTTTTTTCTTGAGGTGACAAGAAAACGTTTATTCCACCGAGAATGTCACCTTCACGTTCCCTTTTCCGAGGATCTGCTGGAGGCGTTTCTTGTTCACGCTGTCGATACGGGCCAGGCGCGTGAAGTTCCAGGAGTTCTTGTCGTAGTAGATGGTGATGGAGTTGCCCTGGTAAAGGATGATGTCGCCTGCGTCGGTGTCGATTTGCTTGTCGTTACGCGGAAAACTGCGCGGCAAGTCGGCCACCTTCTCGAAACTGCCGTAGTCGTGCATGTCGAGCGTGAGGTCGCCCTGCGCAAGGAATTCGGCGAAGGCCTTGGCGGAGGAATTTTCTTCGAACGTTGCCGTGAAGGCGGTGTCGTTCACATGGATTTTGAGTTTCATGGTAGCCTCCCCCGCTTTAGATGTTGAACCGGCCGATGAACTTGCGGGCACTGCGTCGGGCGTTTTACTTGCGGACGATTTCGGCGTCTGAGTTTCAGGTTGCGTTGAATGGCTCGCAGCATCGCTGCAGGCTACCAGAAAGAACAACGCTATAAGGACAATGTTTCGCATACACACAATATAAATAATTGTGCGAGCGATTCAAAATACTTATTTGCTATGACTCACTATGCCTTTTGCGCATAGTGAACCGATGGCGAGAACCGAAACAAGCGTCAAAACGGCACCCACAACAAGGACGATCGAAACACTTGTGGCAATGTCGCCCATGCCGACCAGCGGAGAGACGATTCCGCCCATCAAGAAGCCTGATGCCCCGATGGCCGCGGCTGCGGTGCCTGCATTTGCGCGTTCGGCGTTCAAAGCCAATGCGTTTGCAGGGGGCTGACTCATGCCGAACATGAACGTAAGCCCCATGAAGGCGACCTGCAGAAGCGGGAGTAAAGCGTGCGTCATGAGGGCGGCAGCAACGGCAATCGCGAAAACGAACATTCCTGCACCAGCGATTTTGAGAGCCTTGCGTTCATCGCCGACTTTGCCCGACAAGACGCAGCCAAACGCCGTAAACAACGCATTCAACGCAAAGCAGAGGCTGAAGCCCACAGGCGAAAGGCCGTAGATTTTCTGGTAAATGAACGGCGAAGACGCGATATACCCGAACAAGATAATCATCGGGAACGTGCATACCAGAAAATACAATACGTAGGTGCGGTTCTTGAACACTTTTGCGTACAAGCTAAAACTTGCCAAGACAGACTTTTTGCTGCGGCGTTTTACCGGGAGCGATTCCTGGAATTTCCCTGACATAAAGAGCAGCAAAGCGCCGTACAGGAGCAACACCGCGAAAGTTCCCTTCCAACTCATGAAATTCAGCAAGAATCCGCCTAGCACCGGGGCTATAATCGGGGCGACTCCGTTCACAGCACTCACCATGGCAAGGAACTTGGTGAGGACGGGACCACGGTAGGAATCCGCCGAAATAGAACGCGCAATCACGATGCCGCCAGACGCAGCCATGCCCTGCAACAAACGAAACACGTTGAAGGTTACGATGTTCGGTGCGACAATGCAGGCGACTGTCCCGCAAACAAAAAGCAACAGACAAACTAGCAACAACTTTTTGCGGCCGTACTTGTCGCTCAGCGGGCCTACAAAGATTTGCCCCACCGAAAGTCCGAGCATGCTCATGGTGAGGCTCAGTTGCGCCATCGAGGGGCTTGCCGCAAAGTAATCGGCAAGGCTCGGGAGGGCCGGCAAGTAAAGGTCTGTCACGAAGGGGCCAAATGCCGAAAGCAGCCCAAGCAACAGCATAAGGAAAGTAAATTTCTGTTTTCCGCTCATAAATTCCTCTTGGCGAAACCGCATGGAATCGCCATAAAAAAAGCCCGCAAAGCCTTACAACTGGACTTATGCGGGACCGCTACACGTTGATTTCGCAAGCGAATTTAGGAAAAAATTTTTCCGTTGGCAAGTTCTTGACAAAGCCAAAAAAAATTTTTATTTATGGGCACGAAATTTCATTGCGTATAATGGTTCAGCGTGAAACTCAAACATAAGGGTTTTGCGCCTTTTTTATTGCGCAGGGCCCGCAACAAAAGAGGATAAAATGGACTTTTACATGAAACTCCCGCGCGGCAAACGCGAATTCACCCTTTTTCTCGTGACGCTTTCGATTATCTCGATGAACATCATCGCGCCACTCATCACCTGTTTCGAGATGGGCTTTAGCATGGAAAGCTGGGCGCACGTATTCCCGATTATGCCGATACTCTGGCCGTGCGTCATCGCGACGGTGCTTGTCACATATAAGCCTGCGGCGTTCCTGACTTCAAAGCTTACGCAGAAGGGCGACAGTTTCCATGCGGTGATTACACTCAACATCATGTGCACGGTTTTCCTGATGTCCATCATCTTGACGATTGTAGGTACCTGGGTCGGAAACCGCGAAATTACAATGGAGCCGCTGGTGAATTTCTTTTACAAGTGGCCTCGCAATTTTGCCATTTCGCTCGCAGTAGAAATCTTGATCGCGCAGCCGATTGCACGCCGCGTGATGCTAGGCCTGCACAAGTACCGCGACGCCCGCCGGGAAGTCGCTGTTTCTAACTGAGCCGTAAATAATTTTATCTATTTTTTCGTTCGTGACAGGCATCGAAGAACAATTCAACGGCAAGAAACTCCTTGTCAAGAAGCTCATTCCGTTCGGGTTCACGAAGGAAGGGTCTAACTATGCGCTCGTCCGCGAAATACTTGGCGGGCAATTCCGTCTGGAAATCAGAGTGGGACGGGGCAAGAAGGTTTCAGTCAAGGTCTTCGACAACGATTCCGGCGAAGAATACCTACTGTTTTCGGTGCTGTCTGTGCAGGGGGCCCTCGTGGGCCGCATCCGCAAAGAAGTTTTCGCTATTACGGATAAATTCATCAGCGAATGTTTCGAGACGCAGATTTTTAAAAGGAAATCAGCAAACGACCTGATTGGCTACGCGGAGCAAAAATACGGAGACAAGCCCGAATATCTGTGGGAACGGTTTCCGCAATTCGCCGCCATCCGCAAGCACGAAAACAAGAAATGGTATTGCCTATTGGGGACTGTCGAAAAATCAAAAGTTGGCCTCAAGGGCGACGAGATTATCGAAGTGGCGAACTTCAAGATAGTCCCAAAGGAATTGCCGGGACTCCTGAAAAAGCCCGGCTACCTCCCCGCATACCACATGAACAAGAAAAGCTGGGTAACCGTCCTCCTTGACGGGACTGTGCCGCTAACCGAAATCAAAAAATTGCTGGATAAAAGCTATACGCTGGCGTGAAAAAGCAACCAAGGTCACATTATTTTTCATCGGTACACAAGGTTGTGCACCAAAAAGTACACAAAGTTGTGGTCCACAAGGTTGTGTACCAGGCGTTTGGCTTAAATATACGTTTATTCCACCGAAAATAAATAATTGCATAAGCAATTAATACTTATTTGCTATGACTCACTATGCCTTTTACGCGTTGTGAAGCCTTATACGCTATCCCAAAAGTTTGTCGGCACCTGTTTTCAGAAAGTGGATAATTCCCGTAATCAAAAAACCGTTTTCATCGGTATGCACGGGCTAAAGTCATCGCTAGTGGCTAATTGGACCGAAAATGGCGAAAAACGTCAAATTTTAAGATTTCCGTTTCCCCATCGAAAATTGTAAAAGATGTCTTTAACGCTTTGGACGTAGCCTTTTACATTTCCCGCACAAAAAACAATACTATGATAGGGTACGTCCAAACTACAAGGAAGAGCCGATTATGGAATACACATTTGAGAAAAAACGCCTTTTTTCCGAAAAAAAAGAATTTTTCTGCACTTTCGTGCGCTTTTTAGACTATTTTATGTTATTTTTAGTAAGAAATAGAGAGTTTAGCTCTTGCCCTCTGTACGAAATCTAGACAATTTCCCAATGCGAGGACAAGGCGAACGCTCACGCAGGTATGCCGTTTTGCGGTGTATCTCGGTTTGTCGTGACCGGCTTTTCAACCGGTCTTTGGTCGTATGACCAAGGGCAACAGCCCGTTTGGGGCGTGGGTCGTTTGCGTTTATCGCATTGAGGCATGTCTAGAGCCCCGTACAGGTAAACGCAACGATCTGCGCCTTTTTTTGTATCCATACAAAATTTGGCGAAGTTCCTTGCTGAGCAGGGGCGGAACTCCTGGTTTTTAACAGAACCTGACTAAGACTTTTTGCATATGCAAAACGCATCATGTCGAGACCCGCACGATATGGTGTGCAATAGAGTGTGGGATATAGTAAGGATGTTGCTAATGATTGACGATTCTTTAAACAAAATTGAAAAAGTTTTAAAAGCTGTAATTGACTTTCAGAAAACCTCGTATAGTGGCGATTTTGAAGGTCGAACTTTGGAAACACAATCCCCTGATATAGAGGGAGCTCTCAATGCCATTAATGAAATACGAAAAGAACTTAAACAGCAATCTTAAATGAGGTCATGCCACACTTAGTCGAAACCCGTACGACATAGTGTGTAGTTTTTTCTACGGGACAATAAATCTTCAAATTAAGGAGTTCTCTTATGAGTCTCGAAGTTGATAATTACAATGAGCATCCGAAATATGATGTCTATAGATGCGATGGATGTAGGGCAACGGGGCGATCCCCTATACACACGGGATTGCCTGACGGATGGACAAAAGGTGGAATCCTTGGTTTTGATTACTGCCCACGCTGCACTGCAAAACGGGACGCAAAAGAAGCTGAGCGAGAAGCGAAGTCGTGGAATAATACACCAACCGGAAAAAAAGTCAACAAAGCAGTTGGAAAAGGGTGTGGTTGTCTTATCGTTATGTTTCTCGCTTTGTTGCTTATTCCCAAATTTTGTGGTTATGTGGACGAAGCGAAAGCAAATCAAAAATCACAAGTAGAACATAGCCAAACTGAATCCGTTTCAGAACAACCTTCAACTCCGAAGACATCTAGTTATCTTAATGGAATTGACGACATCAACAATAGTGACGATTTGTCGCAATTCTATTTTGACATTGCTGGCAAGTTTCATAATAACAAAATGGGACTTAAGGGTTCACAGGAACAAATTAACGCCGCCAATGAACTGATGAGCGTTGTATATGTATTCTTAGCTCGCTCAGCTAAAAAAGAAACAGATTTAAATGTTGATAATATGCAGACAGCAATTCAAAACATGTCTAATGTTTCGAATTTTCGAAAAAAGAAGGCTCTTGAAGAGTTACAATTAGGCATGGATAAAATTCGTGAAATTAATTAATGGCTTTTATACAAAATGTAGATATTGTAGACATTTTTTTTCACAACATTTGGTTGTTTATAAAAAGAGGATTGACTATGGACGATTCTTCGGTAAGAGAATATGAAAGGAAAGCTCTGCTTTTAAAACAGAATAGAAATATCAATCAAGTAAAAAGCATCGATGACTTGATTCGGTTGCTTTTGAATGAAAAAGAAATAGAAAATTTTCTTTATGAAATTGAACATCTCGGTGATTCTGTTGATTCTAGAGTTTTAGGTCTGGCGAACCTTATAGGAGAATCAATATTTACATTACCACAAATGTTGAAGTTGTTAGAGCAAATAAAACTTTCACAACAAATAAAGTAGATGTAAATTAGTGAATTATTCATGAAATACATCCTGTTTTTACTCGCGTTCTCTGTCCTAGCTTTTGCCGACAAGCCGACCGGCGTGTGGCGTTTCGCCCGCACAAATTCCATGCAATCTACAGCTTGGAACCATCCGGGCGAACTCATAGACTTGGGCGACAGGCAGGTATGCCTTTATGTCGGACAGATTAACTTTCCGCCCAACAGGGACGGCACCTGTGACGACATACTCATCTTACACCTAGCCAAAGCGCAAGCCATGAAAGAGAACGGGAAGATTATCGGGTTGTACTGTGCATACGACTGGTCTTTTCCCGATATGGGCGGTAATTTTCTGACCAATGACGTGTACCGTGAGAATTGCCCGGACATTTTGGCAACCGTCAACGGCGGGTTCGACGTGGTTGGAGAATATTGGTTCAAGCCGAAGGAAAACCAGACCATATATTACGAAGATGGAGCCCCAATCAGACAGACCCTATCGAATACCAGGGAGGTGCTGGACAGGTTCGACAAGAAATACGAGAACCAGATAAGGTATCGCGACACATACGACTGGATACAGCTGAAGCCAGGCTACGGATGGGATCAGTGGGAGCGACCGGGGAGCGTGTATGGGAAACGGATGGGCAAATAAAAAATTTATCATCGCCTTTGCGTTTGCCCTGCTTATTTGCGCTTGTGCTACGACACACGACAGGGAGAACCGCTTCGACACGCTCGTTTCTGCCAGATTCAACAGCATTACAAAGATCCATTGTCTAAACCGGACGGCGCTTTCTGAGGAAACGCAAGTTGACTTTCGTGTAAAGGTCTTGCAAAAAAAGGACGATCCGCTGCGAGTCTGTTATCGGATTTCTGAGTTCGAAAGGTGTTTCGATACACGCCTGGACTATACTTACACTGAATGCCGCGAGACAACGCCGCCTTACAAACGTTGTCACGATGACCGTTTTGATGGCATCGAGGTCTGGAAAATTTATCACATCGGGGCGGGTGACACACTGATGCTGGGGAACGACATCTTTATCGCAATTACAGGCGAAGGCTGCTTTGCCGCGGCTAAGCAATGACGGTTGCCGCTAAAATATAGCCCGACCCACGTCAGTGGAGAACGCCCTTTCCTTACATTTCTGTTTATAGAAGTACAGCGGCTCGCAATTTGCAGGTCGTTTTTTTGTTTTCTGAAGTGGCGAAATTTATGTTGCTTGACAATGCCACGTTGTTTATGTATATTATTTTCGTAATTCGATAATCCCTGCGACAGTCGGCATAGACCATTCGGTCCGTACGTGCATCCGCGGTGGGGCCCATCAACCTTCTTGTTGATGCTGTTGGATAGCTGGCAGGAACACGACCTGCTCGAGTTCACCCCTTCGGGGGTGGCAAGTAACGCCGGGGAAAGCCCCCGCCAACAACATCGCAAGATCATCCCAAACATTCAAAAACAAACAAAGGCGTAATGCGTTCTGTATTCGCAGGCGCATTCCTGCTAACATGTTGAGGACTTACTTCAACAAGGAGTTTTTATGTTCGAAGAAATTTTCGGAAAATTTAACGGGAGTCCAAGCCCCAGCAATAACAACGGCATAGGGGATTTCGCCAAGACCCTGGAAGAAAAGGACGCTGAAATCAGACGGCTCAAGGAAATGGTTTTGCGGTGCCCGAAATGCGGAACAAAACTTCGTTATCCAAGGGGGTAAAACATGGAAAAAGTTCATCCTGGGAAAGTTTTAAGGTCACAATTGGGGATGCGGACGAATAGTTGGACACAACTAGAGGACGCATCATGTACTTTAC